>NZ_DEZM01000085.1:0-23010 GCF_002364825.1 Acinetobacter sp. UBA3132
CAATCCATATTAAGCTGATTGGGTTAAAATATATAGAGCGTTGAAACTTGGAAAATTATTAGTGGAAATATTCAAGATATGGTGAATACACATATAGTCAAAGCTGGAAAAGGATTATTAGGATTAATACTTTTATGTGGGTTATATGGCTGTCAGAGTACGGCACAGAACAGTAAAATTATTGCCACTGCTTTTAATATGACGACAGCTGTACAGCAGAAAATCATGGATCGTTATGCACCGGATGATGTCATTGTGCAGCAAAATATTCTCTATGATTCTGATCGGCGGCTAGGTTTGGACTTATATCAGCCACAAAATATGACTCAACTAGAACAACGCCCAACAGTGATCTGGATTCATGGCGGTGGCTGGATTTCCGGATCTCGCGAACATGCACGGGGTTATTTTAAACTGCTGGCATCAAAAGGTTATAACGTGGTGTCTGTGCAATATCAGCTTGCTCCTCGGTCAACTTATCCAAGCCAGCTACGGCAAATTAATATGGCATTGGCTTATCTCCAGACACATGCTTCCCAATACAAGATTGATCCAGATCAGCTTTATCTGGCTGGAGATTCTGCCGGTGCCAATCTCGCCAGTCATTATGCGGCCTTGTTAACCAATCCGGTTTTTGCCCGCAACTCTGACTTTGTGCCATCAATCCAGCCTGCACAGCTTAAAGGGCTAATTTTACACTGTGGCATTTATGACCTGAACGCGTTTGTGGATACGGCACCAGAAAAAATCAAACTGATTGAATGGGGAGTTCATAATATGGTGCAGGCCTATACAGGTGATCGCCGGCATGATGCGGAGTTCTTGAAAAAGATCTCACCTATTCAGCACATCACTCCAAATTATCCACCAGTGCTGATCAGTGGTGGAAACAAGGACTTTCTCACAGAAACGCAGTCCTATCCATTTGTGCAAGTTTTGAAAGCGAATCAGGTGCCGGTAAAGGAGATCTTTTATCCAGAATCAAAAACATGGCTGATCCATGAATATCAGTTTTATATGGGTAAAAAAGAAAGCCAGCAGACCTTTGAACATACACTTCAATTTCTGCAATCACCTACTGGTGTGTTATCCAACCTTAATTAAAATAAGACTCTTAATAAGTTTTACGCCATTTAAAGAACAGATGTACTATCAGGCCAAACAATAGTCCCCAGAATGCTGAACCGATGCCAAGGAATTGCACTCCTGAAGCACTAAACAGGAAAGTTAATAATGCCGCCTCGCGTTCATCCATGTGGCTGAAAGCAAGTGTAATGTTATGTCCAATGGTGCCCAACAGGGCAATACCTGCCAGTGCAGTAATAAACACGGCGGGGAAAGCTAAAAGAATACTGGTCAGTGTGGCTGCAAATAAGCCCATGAGGATATAGAAGAAACCACAGCTCATGCCAGCAATATAACGTTTCTTGCTATCTGGATGGGCCTGATCATCCAGGCTGATCGCGGCGCTAATCGCTGCAATATTGACGGCAAAACAGCCAAAAGGAGCCAGTAAGGTCTGAGCAGTGCCGGTCCAGCCAATCAGCTGATTAACATGTGGCGTATAACCATAACTTTTAATCATTGCCAAGCCTGGTAAATATTGCGATGCCATATTAATAACAAAGAGTGGCAAGGCCAGACCAAGAATCGCAGCCCAGGAAAATTCAGGGCTCACCCAGACTGGATGAGCCAGTGACCAATGCAGCCTCGGTGGATTGAAGTCCAGAAATATGGGACATAGGGCGACACCAGCAATCACGGTAACCACAATGCTATAACGGGGCGATAGCCGCTTGGCAATGATATAGGCAGCCAGTAGACATAGGATAAAGCCCAGCTCATGTTGCAAGCTGGCAAACAGACCAATCCCGAATTTAAGTAAGACTCCTGCCAGCATTGCGCTGGTTAGACTTTGCGGAATCGCATGCAGGACTTTCTCAAAAATACCTAAAAAACCCAATAGGGCAGTGACAAGGCCGCAGACCAGAAAAGCACCCAAAGCTTCAGGCAGGCTATAGCCTGTGCCGGTTGCCAGAATTAAGGCCAGACCTGCGGTTGACCAGGAAGTTGCTACTGGATATTTAAACTTCCAGGAAAGAATAAGCCCACAAAGACCAATCCCGATCCCCAAGGCCCAGAACCAGGAAGTAATTTCAGCTGTGTTAGCGCCTAAGAGCTGTGCAGCCTGAATTACCAGCACAGAGGAAACACTGATCCCAACTAAAAAAGTAATAAAACCTGCAAATGCTGCGGGTAGGGAGAAGTCTTGAAGGAGTTTTTGCATATCCGTTGCAGAGATAATCGGTATGAGTGAAAAGTGCACTTATCATACGCGCTTCAGTAATGCTGTTAAAGGCAAAAATAACCTAAATCACGTAGGGTTATAAGTTGTTGGGACATCATGCATTTCATAAAATTGAAGTCGCCAGTTTTAGCCCAAAGCCACAAAATAGGACTGCCACACTGGCTACACAGAGTGAAGTCAGACGGTAACGATGCCCAAAAAATTGAGCCAGCGTAGCACCTGAAAAAATCAGAATACTGAGATAAGACATGCTGATAATCTGCAAAATAATTGCCAGAATCGTAAAAGTCAGTGCAGGGTATGGATAGGTTGGATCAACAAACTGCACAAAAAAAGACAGATAAAACAGAATCGCTTTGGGATTCAGAATGCTGATGGTCATCGCCGTACGGAAGGGATGTAATTGCTTCAGATTCTGCTCGGCTCGCTGGATCTGTGCCTTGCTATGTACGGTATTCCAGGTGTGGTAAGCCGCAATCAACAATTTAATACCCAGATAGCTCAGATACACTGCACCAATAATTTTCAGAATAGTAAACAGGACCGGAAAAGCATGCAGTAAAGATGCTGCACCGAGTGCGGTCAGGAAAATTAAAACCATATCTCCAGCATAGACACCGAATGCGGCCTGATATCCGGTTTTAATCCCGTAGCTAGAAGCTATCGACATGACGTAGAGGGAATTCGGTCCGGGTAACATCACAATTAACGCTGTTCCAATGATAAAAGTCGTTAAATCAGTGATACCAAACACGCAAAACCCACATACAAAAAAGCCGATGCAGCATTATACCTGCATCGGCTTAGAGCTGAATTAAGATTTAAGCTTTAATTTCTGAATCTACTGCAAAACTTTGGCTTAACAGGGTAGATAGCTGTTCACGTGCTTTAATAAAGCCTTGAATACCCGCTTCCAGTAACTGGGATGCCATTGGATCTTGTTCTAGTTGCTGTTTAAACTCTTCCTGGCTAATTGGAGTTAAAGTCCCTTGCTTTGGAACATGATCCGAAGACAATTGCGGCTCAACAACACGGTTATCCTGTTCCAGTTGGTCGAGCAGGTTGGGTGCAACAGTTAACAGGTCGCATCCAGTCAGACCCAGCACCTGATCAATACTACGGAAGCTGGCACCCATCACTTCAGTCTGTATACCGTGTGATTTGTAGAAGTTATAAATACTTTTTACCGATAACACACCTGGATCTTTTTCAATCGGATACTGATCTACACCTTCAGCCTTTTTGTACCAGTCCAGAATACGGCCAACGAATGGCGAAATCAGGGTAACTTTGGCATCTGCACAGGCATGTGCCTGATGCTGACCAAAGAGCAGGGTCAGGTTGGTATGAATGCCTTCGGCTTCCAGCGCACGTGCGGCCTGAATACCTTCCCAGGTCGATGCAATCTTGATCAGGATACGATCTGAAGCAACGCCGTACTGTGCGTACAGTGCCAGTAATTCTTTGGCTTTGGCAATCGTCGCTTCAGTATCATAAGACAGGGAGGCGTCTACTTCAGTGGAAACACGGCCTTCAATCAGTTTAAGAATTTCCACACCAAATTTAACCGTAAGAATGTCAATAGTACGTTCAATCAGTTCATTACCCACATAACCTTCGGTTTTAGCCTGCGCATAGGCATCTGCAATCAGAGCTTTGTTTTCAGCCTGATTGGCTGCAGCAGTAATCAGTGAAGGATTGGTGGTTGCATCGAGTGGACGGAATTTTTCAATCGCAGCTAAATCGCTGCTGTCCGCAACAATGGTGGTGAATTGTTTTAGTTGGTTTAACGCACTTTGTGTCATTTGGATCTAGTTCTTAGGTTATTGCTTATGCATTCTGTTATATCACAAAGTGCTTATTTCCCAAGTGTTCACCGACTATTTTCAGTAACTAATCTGTATTTTTGCGTTGATTTCTGATGTGATTAATCAAAAAATGTGCAGCCTGACCGAGTTTTGTTTCACGACTCCAGACCAGATCGACAAAATAATCAAACTTTGGGGTGAAATCATACAGATCCAGAATATGCAGTTGTTCCTGAATATGTGGATGTTCATGCAGCATTTCCATCGGTAAAATCCCCCAGCCCAGACCCTGTTTAATCAGTCGATAGGCAGAGTGATGGTTATCGGTACGCCAATAGTTTCTGGAAAATAACAGTTCTGGCTTGATCTGATGATCACGGCTGGCAACTACAATCTGGCGACTATTCAGAATCTGCTCATAGCTAACCTGATCAAGCTGACTTAAAGCATGGGATTTCGCGGCAACGGCAACCAGCGTTTCTTTTTTCAGTTCTACAAACTGCTCTCGGGTCTCCAGTTGCTCTCGTTCAAACATCAATGCAAGTTGGGCAGCGCCTTCAAATAACAACCGGTGAGCATCTTCTTGCGGGGCAGAAAATACATTGATTTGTAAATCCGGAAACTGCTGTTCCAGTAAGACTACATAATCAGTCCAGCGCGTGTGTAGGAGCTCAGATACAATGACAATATTCAGTTCAGATTCTAGCCCTGAGCTTAATGCTTGAGCATGTTGCTTCCACTGATTCATTTCTACTAACAGTTGTTCAGTCTTTGCATATAGCACTTGAGCTGCCGTTGTAGGTTGCGGCTCACGGCCAATCCGTTTAAAAAGCTGTAAATCCAGATCAATTTCCAGATTGGCAATGGACATGCTCACTGCAGAAGGAACTTTACCAAGTTTACGTGCAGCAGCAGAGAAGGAGCCGGTTTCCATGACCAGTTTAAACATCAGCAGCTGTTCTTGATTAATATTCATGAATTCTATCTTTCATTTTTATTGATAAATTCTAACTCGAATAATCAAATTTAAAGAAATAAAATTCTTTTATCTCCTGACTTGATGAACTGAAATGTTAATTTCGAAAAGAAGACTGATTCATGCCACCTTATATGAAGGCATTTTATTGGTGGTGATTGCCATATTACTGAGTACGCTCATGAATATGCCGCTTGAGGTCACAGGCGCTCTCGGAATTGCGATGGCTGTGACTTCAATGTTCTGGAATATGCTGTTTAATCATTATTTTGAAAAGTTTGAAGCCAAACATCGTCTGAAAAGAACCATCAAAGTGCGAATTGCCCATGCGATTGGATTTGAGGGCGGTTTGATGCTGGCGACGATTCCCATGGTGGCTTATACATTACAGACCAGTCTGGCGCAGGCTTTTTTTCTGGATTTGGCGATGACGCTATGTATTCTGGTGTATACCTTTATTTTCCAGTGGTGCTATGACCACCTTGAAGCCAAAATGGGTCTGGAACCAGACTACCGAAAAGCTTAACTTGAGTCTTTACTAGAGTAATCTTCAGTGCTTTATTAAAATTACTGCAATAAAAAACCGCTCATAAAGAGCGGTTTTTTATATGAGGCTTGGATTATTTTTCAATAATTGCTGTTACGCCTTGACCACCAGCTGCACAGATCGATACAAGCACACGACCTGAACCTTTCTGGTTAATCAGTTTTGCCGCAGTCGCGATAATACGACCGCCAGTCGCTGCAAACGGGTGACCTGCAGCAAGAGAAGAACCTTTTACGTTCAGTTTGGCACGGTCAATTGAACCTAGTGGAGCATCCAGACCTAAACGCTCTTTACAGAATTTTGGATCTTCCCAAGCTTTCAGCGTTGAAAGTACTTGTGATGCAAATGCTTCATGAATTTCATAGTAGTCAAAATCTTGAAGTTTCAGACCAGCACGTTCCAGCATACGAGGAACTGCATAAGCAGGTGCCATCAACAGGCCTTCTTTCTTCTCTACGAAATCAACGGCAGCAGTTTCCTGGAAAGTCAGGTAAGCCAGTACTTCATGACCATTTGCTTTAGCCCATTCTTCAGAAGCCAATAGCACACAAGACGCACCATCAGTCAGTGGAGTAGAGTTACCCGCTGTCATGGTACGTGCATCGCCTTTACCGAATGCAGGTTTTAGTTTCGCCAGTTTTTCAACTGAAGAATCTGGACGCAAGTTGTTGTCACGTTCAAGACCCAGGAATGGAGTCACCAGGTCATCAAAGAAACCTTCTTCATAGGCTGCTGCCATTTTTTGATGTGAAGAGGCTGCAAGCTCGTCTTGCGCTTCACGGGAAATACCCCATTCTAGTGTAGTAATTGCCTGATGGTCACCCATAGACAGGCCAGTACGTGGCTCACCATTTTTTGGTGCGTCCATCAGGTCTTTCACATTGATTTTAGTCAGGGCTTTTAAACGGTCTTTCGCAGTTTTCGCAATATTCAGCTCAAGTAATGCTTTACGCAAGCCATCACCGAAAGCGATGGGTGCATCAGAAGTCGTATCTACACCGCCTGCGATTCCCACTTCGATTTGACCTAGAGCAATCTTGTTCGCGACCAGGAAGGCCGCTTGAAGGCCAGTACCACATGCTTGCTGGATGTCATAAGCAGGGGTTTCTGGTGCAAGAGCAGTATTCAGTACACATTCACGCGTCATGTTGAAGTCGCGGCTGTGTTTCAGTACAGCACCTGCAACCACTTCACCTAAGCGTTGACCTTGAAGGTTAAAACGTTCAACCAGACCATTCAGGGCTGCTGTGAACATATCAGTATTGGATGCCGTAAAGTAAGCACCGTTAGAACGTGCAAATGGAATGCGGTTACCACCGATAATAGCAACGCGGCGAACTGTATTTTGGCTCATGTTTGGTTCCTGTTGAACAGAAGTCTGTGTTATAGATGTTGAATCTTGTTGGCTTGAAGTCGTTTTTTTGGTACGTGCAGATGTACTGCGTGTACGTGTGGTTTTAGCCGGACTTTTTTCTGCGGCATTGGCTGTATCAGGATTTTTAGTGCTACGCTTGCTACGCGTTGATGGTTTTGACACAGTTTCTGTCGCAGAGTTCTCGACTGCTGGATTATCTTGAGTTGTTTTGCTCATAAGGCTTTACCAGGCAAATAGATCGTCTTCTTGGCGGTTACATTAGCATAGAAGGCTATAGGCTGAATTGACTAGAATGACATTACAGAGTGCGCTTAGGTCAAGTCATCTGCCTGTTATCTCAAGTATGATTGGGTGGAATCTGGTAGATCTATTGAAATATAAGTGTCTGGCATCATACTGAAGTTTAAGGATAACTTTAGATCAACCAAAAATTAATTTGTATGAGAGATAATAAACATGACTGATCAGTACCAAACTTTTGCAAAATCTCCTATTGGTAAATTTGTCATTAAAAATTTGGGTCTGCCATCCCCAACTTCTTTAGAGCGTTTTGAGTCTGCTACACCTGTAGTTAAAGGCGCGGTATTGTTTGGAGCAGCACCAGCAAGTACCTTGACTGGTGCTATTGCTCAGGTTCTGGCAAATATTCATGCCAATAGTTATGCAGGTAACAATGCTGAACTGCAACAGGCTGCTGCATCAGCTGGACTGAATCTGGGTGCGTTTAATCCGGGCGATAAAGAATCAAAATTCAAAGTTGTCATTTTTGATGCTTCAGGAATCGAAAATTCAGAACAGTTAAAATCACTTTATGATTTCTTTAACCCGATTGCGCGTCAAATCCAAAGTTCTGGCCGTGTCGTGATTGTGGGGACTACGCCTGAAACTGCTAAATCAGTCAGTCAGTCAATTGCTCAACGCGCACTGGAAGGTTTTGTAAAATCTGTGGGTAAAGAGTTTAAAAAGGGTATTGCAGCGAACCTGATCTATGTAGATGCCGGTGCTGAAGCAAACCTTGAGTCTGCTTTACGTTTTGCAGTTTCTCCACGTTCTGCCTATGTTTCTGGTCAGGTGATCCGTGTTTCACCTGCTGAAAAAGTGGATGTGGACTGGACTAAACCATTAGCGGGTAAAACTGCTGTAGTGACTGGTGCGAGCCGTGGTATTGGTGAAGCGATTGCTCATGTATTGGCACGTGATGGCGCACATGTTATCTGTCTGGATGTTCCGCAGCAGCAAGCGGACCTTGACCGTGTAGCTGGTGAAATTGGCGGTTCAACTTTAGCCATCGATATTACTGCTGCAGATGCAGGTGAGAAAATCAAAGCGGCAGCAGCTGAGCAAGGCGGTCTGGACATTATTGTGCACAATGCCGGTATCACCCGTGACAAGACTTTGGCCAATATGAAGCCTGAGCTATGGGATCTGGTGATTAACATCAACCTGTCTGCCATTGAACGTGTAAATGACTATTTAATCTCCAACGATGGTCTAAATGCCAATGGTCGCATTATCTGTGTATCCTCAATTTCAGGTATTGCAGGTAACCTGGGTCAAACCAACTATGCAGCGTCTAAAGCGGGTGTGATTGGTGTGGTGAAATTTACAGCACCAACCTTAAAAAATGGTATAACCATTAATGCTGTTGCACCGGGCTTTATCGAAACACAAATGACGGCTGCGATTCCATTTGCAATCCGTGAAGCAGGCCGCCGTATGAACTCAATGAGCCAAGGTGGTCTACCTGTAGATGTTGCAGAAACAATTGCCATGTTTGCTTCTACGGCTTCAACAGGTTTAAATGGCAACGTGGTTCGTGTCTGTGGTCAAAGCCTATTAGGGGCTTAATGGAATCTCTCCCGACCTCTCTTAAAGAGAGGAGAAGCCCCCTTTTAAAGGGGAATTCAGGGAGATTAAAATTCTAAAGAGAAAATTCCAAGAATTCTCAAAACCTCTCCAGTGCTTCACTTTCATACAATGATTGAAGTATGCTCAGGAGAGGTCACCTTATAAAGATAATATTTCCAAAGGTTCAGTATGAATACGCGCCATTTTAGTCAACTTCCAAAACCTTATTTAGCCTATCCAAAAGTGATTCAAGGCTTGATTTTTAAAAAGCCGAAAGCTGAAAAAGTTCTACCGCAAGTTGAATATGTGGTGGATTCATTCAAGGTCGATCAGAAACATTTAAAAGCCTATAATGAAGTATGTGGCTTTAAAAATAATGGTTATATTCCAGCTATTTATTTGACCGTGCTATCTCAAAGTCTGCAAATGCACATGATGACCTCGGAAGCATTTCCGTTCCCGATTTTAGGGCTGGTACATATCCGTAATCAGGTGAAGCAATACCGTAAAGTCGGTGTAAATGAGACTTTAACCTTGTCATGCAAGTTTGGTGAATTACAACCACATGACAAAGGCGTTCAGTTTGATTTTATTACTACAGTCAAAGTGGGTGATGAAGTCGTCGTTGAGGCATTAACGACTTATCTTTCACGTCAAAAGACTGATGCTAAAGCTGCTACAAAATCAGCAGAAAGTAAAGCGCCGGACTATAAGCTGAATACTGAATGGAAAATTTCAGAAAATACAGGCCGCCGTTATGCCATGACCTCAGGGGATTTTAACCTGATTCATATTCATGCCGTTACAGCGAAGGCTTTTGGTTTTAAACAGGCGATTGCACATGGTATGTGGAGCAAAGCCAAAGCGTTAGCTAATCTGTCATTGCCGGATGCGTATGAAGCCGATGTCTGGTTCAAGTTGCCAATGTACTTACCCTCTAAAGTTGAGTTCCTGACGGCTCAAGCAGCGAATGATACAGACTTCCTGATCCGGAACAGCAAAAACCAGAAGCCGCATGTGACCGGCCATGTAAAAGCGATTTAAATCTGAATCAAAAGCCTAAACTCGATTTAGGCTTTTTCATTTTAAGGGATCAAAATTCTATGGATAGAATGATGCAGCCAATTAAAGATTATCTGTTTGCTGATCAGCATAATTATCAGGGCGATGTAGATGCGCGTTTTCGCGACCTTGCTCGTCAGTTTAGCCGCTTACAGGATGCACGCACTGATCAGGGGGGTGCAGCACTTGTTGTATATTTTCAGGGACAAAAAGTTGTCGATATCTATACCGGGAAGAAGTTTGTCACTGAAAACTGGCAGTCCGATACCATGTCATTATGCTATTCCACTGGCAAAGGTGTACTAGCAACCCTAGCGCATATTCTGGTCAGTAAAGGTTATCTGGACTATGACAGATCAGTTGCAGAATACTGGCCTGAATTTGCCCAGAAAGACAAAGACCAGATCACGCTGGCACATATACTCAGCCATCAAAGTGGTTTGTATGATATTCGCAATATCATCGAGGATGCCCGGGAAATGGTGGACTGGTCGCATATACTGCAACGCGTTGCCGCAGCCAGACCACGTTTTGCTTTAGGAACGGATGCAGCTTATCAGCCGCTCACTTTTGGTTGGCAGGTCGGTGGAGCATTGGAAAAAGCGACTGGCAAAACACTTGCTGAGTTGATGGATCAATATCTGGTGCAACCATTACAGCTAGATGGTGCTTACTTTGGTGTGCCTGAGCATGAATTGCTACGTGTTGCTCGTCCGATTCACCGGAAAAAAGAACAGACTCGGTCACGCGCAGATCAAACTCATCAACCAAGGAAGCCTAATCTGATGGAACGCGCCTTAGAACTGAGTGGTCAAAATCCGCAGGATTTTCAGGATGCCATGATTCCTAAAGGTATGAAGCATCTCAACTTCTTTAGTGATGAAGGGCTTAAAGCCATTATTCCTGCAGCAACCGGGGTATTTACTGCTCAGAGTCTGGCAAAAGTCTATGCCATGCTGGCACAACAAGGCCAATGGCAGGGACAAGACCTTATTTCCCAACAGACTTTTACACGTTTAAGTACGGTGCAATATACCCATCGTGACCGGATTATGCCGTTTCCGATGCATTGGCGTCTAGGCTATCACCGCATCCTGACCTTAGGAAAATCAATAAAAGGCTTTGGTCATGTCGGTTTTAATGGCTCTGGAGCCTGGTGTGATCCGGAACGTAAACTGAGTTTTGCTTATACCCATAATTTTCCTACTGCTTCCATTACTGGAGATTACCGTCTGTGGGGCTTAACTCAGGAAGCCTTACGTTGCGCTGATCAGATCCAGACCGGACGTAAGGGCTGGTTTTAAGATTCCCGACAAATTAATGCAATTTACCTTACGGTATTCACTATGGTATGTTGCCGCATAATCAACATGCTGAATCTAGAATCATGAAGAAAGTTATTTTGATTCCATTGGTGGCAACGGCGGCACTATGGGGTTGTCAGGATACCAAACAGGATAAAGCCCAAACTGCAATTGAAGCTCAGGCGATGCAAACGGCCTGGGCGGGTGAATATCAGGGCACAACACCGTGTATGGGATGTTTGTCTAGCTGTGAAGATTGTCCGGGAATGGCTGTAAAACTTCGACTGAATGAAGATGAAACCTTTGTGCTGGAACGTGAGAGTCTGAGCGGTCATAACGAGATTGAAACGATTAGCGGTAAAATCCGTTTTCAGAATGACAGTAGACAGAAGATTGAATTGCTCAACGTCGCTAAACGAAATTTACTGTTTGTTGATCTGGAAAAGGGTTTACTCGAAATTCGTGAAGATCAAACAGGAAAACGCTATCAGATGCAAAGTGATTTTATTTTAGCTGAAAGCCTAGATTCTTGATAAAAGCTTCTGTTTTATATCCCTTTTTTTATCTGGATAGAAAAGGGATTTTTATTTATTCAATTCCTGCATTTATTTCACTATTTATCAAAAAAACAGTATGCTTAGACCTGTAAAAAGGAGCATACATGTATCAGGTACTTGCACGAAAATATCGTCCTCGTAATTTCAATGAATTGGTGGGTCAAAACCATGTTTCTCGTGCCTTAACCAGTGCGCTCGAACGCGGTCGTCTGCATCATGCCTATTTGTTTACGGGCACGCGCGGTGTGGGTAAAACGACGATTGCACGTATTCTTGCAAAATGCCTGAACTGTGAAACAGGTGTAACTTCAACGCCGTGTGAGGTCTGCCCAACCTGTACTGCCGTGAATGAAGGCCGCTTTATTGACCTGATCGAGATCGATGCAGCTTCCCGTACAAAAGTTGAAGATACACGTGAACTGTTAGATAACGTTCCATATGCACCGACTCAAGGGCGCTTCAAGGTCTATCTGATCGATGAAGTGCACATGCTCTCCACCCATTCTTTCAATGCCTTGTTAAAGACGCTGGAAGAACCACCTGAACATGTGAAGTTCCTGTTTGCAACCACAGATCCGCAAAAACTTCCGATTACGGTTATTTCGCGCTGTTTACAGTTTACTTTACGTCCATTAGCAGTCGATGAAATTACTGATCACCTGGGGCATATTTTACAAAAAGAAAGTATTCAGGCTGACCAGGATGCAATCTGGCAAATTGCTGAATCTGCACAAGGTTCATTGCGTGATGCACTGTCGCTGACCGATCAGGCCATTGCTTATGGTCAGGGCGCAATTCAGCATCAGGACGTAAAAGAGATGCTGGGTCTGATTGACCGCACCATTATCTATGACCTGATTTTGGCGATTCACCAGAATCAGAAAGCACGTGTCAGTGAACTTTTACTTCAGTTCCGGCAGCAGGCATTAGATGTATCTTTAGTACTAGATCAGCTGATTTCGACCTTACATGAACTGGCACTTTTACAATATTTGCCAGATTTAAGTCTGAAATATAGTGCTGAAATTAACCAGAAAATCATGCAGCTCTCAGGACTGATTTCAGCACAAGATCTGCAGCTGTATTATCAAATTGCCTGTAAGGGTCGTGCTGATCTGCAAATGGCAGTAACGCAGGAGCAGGGTTTTGAAATGACGGTGCTGCGCTTGCTGGCTTTCCGTCCATTACAGCCAAATGAGATTCCAGCCAATACTGTACCAGTAAAACAAGTGGCACCTGTAGCTGCACAGCCAAGTATTGTACCCCAACAGGAAAGTGCTCCAGTTGCACCACCGGTGATCGAAGATTTTCCATTAGATGATGGTTATGAGGATGAGCCAGAATATAGCTCAGCCACTGCGCAGTCTGAATCATCTTCTGATGATTTTCTCGATGTGGAAGATGAAACAGATTTACATACTGCGCCTGTCGAAGCACAGGCAGCAGAACCTACGACAGTTAAGCAACCAAGTCCGGATCAGATTATGTTTGATCCAAGTGTGGAAGATGGACTGTTTGGTTTTGATGATGTGCCGGCAGAGTCATCTATAGCAAGCACAGAAGCCAGTAGTGATGATTTCCTGTTAGAAGAATATCTTCCTGAAAATCGTACTGCTGCGCCTGTAGAACAGAATGAGCCTGAATTCAGTTTGTCTGCAGCAACACCTGAAACAGAAACTTTTGAAAATATTGAAGTTAATTCTCAAGAACAACCTATAGCTCCGACAGAAGTTGTACATATCCAGACAACAAATACAGATATTTCAACAGATCGTAATCTAATGCCACAGGATATCCTGCAAATTCCGGTACAGGACATGCAGGGTGAATGGACTGTAGAAAAATGGGAATTCTGGTTCCGCAATAGCCAGCTTTCACCGGCCGTACAGGAGCTGGCACAGTACGGCATTATGACCGGGCAGATTGATGGAGAATCAGTTTTTCATATTCCGGAGCGTTACCAGCAGTTACTCGGTCAGTTGCAACATACCCTAGAAGAAGCTTTAAAACAGCAATGGACAGGTACGCAATTCAAAGTGGAGTTTGAAGATGTCAATGAACTGACACCTTATACCATGCAGCGTGAACGTAAAGTGCGTGCATTTAAACGCGCTGAGGAATTGCTACATGCAGAGCCTGCTGTGAAAGATCTGGTACAAAACTTCGATGCAGAATTGAAAAACATTCAGCTGAAATAAGTTCTAGATTTCACAGCTACTGTGCATAAACAGACATAGGGCATCCCGCATTTCATTTGAAATCGGGGTGCTTTTTCGTGTATGACGATCGACAAAAACATGTACAAAACTGCCTTGGGCAGCAGCCTGGTCATTACCTTGCTTAAAAATAGCCAAGTCATAAGTCAGGGAAGAACTTCCTAGCTTGGCGATATTGACACCGACCTCAATCACTTCAGGATAAGACAGTTCCTGATTAAACTGACAGCAGGAATTCACCACCAAACCGATATTCGGAGACGTTCGTGGATCAAAACCGGCATGCTGGATCAGCAGGGCATTGGCTGCGGTATCAAAATAGCTGTAATAGGTGACATTATTGACATGGCCGTATAGATCATTGTCCGCCCAGCGGGTCTGGATGCTGAGGAAAAAAGTATATTGCTCACGGGTTTTGACAGATGCTTTGCTCATGAATCATTTCTTATAAAAATTGAGATTAATTTAAGCTTTTAATTGGTAAATATTAGGCATAAATCGCCTGATAGATCTGTAAAGCATCCTCTACAGTCATATCACGCGGGTTGTTTTGCAACAGTCGAGTCTGTTTCATGGCATCTTCAGCCAATATCATCAATATATGCTCAGGAATATCCAGCTGAGCAAGTTTTAAAGGTAAACCACTGTGTTGCAGATGATTATTAAAATGATCAATGAACAGATCGGTTAAGCCATCATGACAGCCTTTACTGTGGGGATCGAGCCAGGTCATTAGTTCGGCATATTTCTGTTTGGTAGCAGGGGCATTAAACTTCAGTACTTCTGTCAGCACAATCGCATTGCTATGACCATGGGATAGATGAAAATGCCCGCCAAGTGGATAAGCCAGTGCATGTACCGCACCGACTGGTGCGTTGGCAAAAGCCTGACCGGCCAGCATGGAACCGACCAGCATATTCTGGCGTGCTTCTAGGTCATCTCCATCATCCAGAACACGAGTCAGGTTGTTGTTCAAAAGCTTTAATGCCTGTTTGGCCAGCATATCCGAATAGGGATTTTTCTTGATTTTCGATGTATACGCTTCTATGGCATGCACCATCGCATCAATGCCGGTCGCTGCCGTAATATGTTTAGGTAAACCACGGGTAAAGCTGGCATCCAGAATTGCAATATCAGCAAACAGCAAAGGCGAAACAATTCCGGTTTTAGTGGTTTCACCTGTGGTCACAATTGAAATGGGGGTGACTTCCGAACCGGTTCCTGCCGTAGTCGGAATCAGGATCAGTGGTAGACGTGGGCCTTCAATTTGATCGATACCATAGAGTTCATTCAGGCATTGGGTTTGCTGTGGATGGCTCAAGACCGCAATAATCTTGGCCACATCCAGTGAACTGCCACCACCAAAACCAATCACCACATCGATCTGTTCCTGACGGGCGAAAGAAATGGCATCCGCTATGATATGTTCTGGCGGATCTGCCTGCACATTGGCATAGATAGCATAATCCAGACCTGCTTCATTGATAATGTATAAAACTTCCTCATGTAGATTCTGCGTAATCATGCCTTGATCGGTCACCAGTAGCACGCGGACATATTTGCCTTTCTGTAGAATTTGGTGCAGCTCACGAATCGTGCCAAGTCCGGCAATGATGTTGGGAACAGTCTGAAATTGAAATCTTTGCATGGCTGCTTCCTTAATTTTTATCCAAATTCATATTATTGTGGCGTTGTGATATAGGATTCACTATACAAATAACTTAACATAAGAATCCTGAAAATAAAGTAGTGCTGAGGTTGTTTATGTCATCCAGAACGCCATTTAAGGTGTTATGTGTTTGTCTGGGAAATATTTGTCGTTCTCCCACGGCAGAGGTGGTCCTCAGACATTATTGCGATGTACATAATCTCAATATCATGATTGATTCGGCGGGAACCAGTAATTATCACCCGGGTAAAGCGCCTGATTTGCGTAGTCAGGAACATGCCCTAAAGCGTGGTTATGATCTGTCTGCATTGCGTGCCCGTCAGCTGACTCTACAGGATTTCCTTGATTTTGATCTGATGCTCGCAATGGATGAAGACAATCTCAGGGATATTCTTGCACTTCAGAAACGTGCTCAACAAGAACTTGGCCAATTACATGCTGAAGTCGCCCTGATGAGTGAATATGATTCTGACTATCCAAAACAGGCAGTACCCGATCCTTATTATGGCGGTGCTGAGGGTTTTGAACGTGTACTCAATCAGTGTGAATCCAGCAGTCTTGTGTGGATCGATGTCTTTAAAATGCAACAAAAAGAGCTTAAGGTTTAAGTCATGCAAATCCAAACACAGGTTCAACTTAAACCTTTTAATACCCTCAGTCTGGATGCAGTCGCATCACATTACTGTAAAATTCAATTAATTGATGATCTGATTCAGGCTCTGGATTTTGCCAAACAGCAACAGCTGAATATTCTGATTCTATCTGGTGGCAGCAATATGCTTTTACCGGAACAGATTCATGCACTGGTATTGCATATGGACATTCAGGGTATTGAACTGCTGGATGCGGATGATCAGGTGCAACGCCTTCGTGTTGGAGCAGGCCAGAGTTGGCATGATTTTGTATTATGGACCACACAACAAGGCTTTTATGGCCTGCAAAATCTGGCTTTAATTCCGGGTCTTGTTGGTGCTTCGCCAGTACAGAATATTGGTGCCTATGGGGTAGAGGTCGGGGAATTTATTGAAAGCGTTGAAGTCTATGATCGTGCAAATCACAGCTTTAGCTCAATCAAAGCAGCAGATTGTGACTTCGCCTACCGTCATAGTATCTTTAAAGATCAGCCAAGTCGTTACATCATTACCCATGTCATCTTCCGTTTGTTGAAACAGCCGGAGCTTAAACTCAATTATGGTGACCTGAAAACAGCAGTGGGTGAGGAACAGACGCCAGAAAATCTGGAGCGCCAGGTGATCCAGATTCGTCAGAGCAAATTGCCTGATCCTAAAGAATATCCAAATGTCGGTAGTTTCTTTAAAAATCCAGTAGTTGATTTACAATTCTTTGACCAAATTGCTCAACAATTCCCGAATTTACCTCATTATCCGCAGCCAAATAATCAAGTTAAAATGGCAGCCGGCTGGTTAATCGACCAAAGCGGATGGAAAGGTAAACAGCTGGGTTCAGTCGGTATGTTCCATAAGCAGGCGCTGGTGCTGGTGAATTATGCCAATGCCTCGCTCAAAGACGTGCGTGCAACCTACCAGGCCGTACAGGCTGACGTTCAGGAAAAATTTGGGGTTCTGCTTGAACCGGAGCCAGTTTTATTTGCTGAAAATGGCATGATCCGCTCACATCAGGATTAAAGGATAAATAGATGGATAAAGCACACTGGATGGTTCGAATAGTTCAAGTAGTCTCAGTACTATTTGTGCTGTGCGCACTGTTCGTAGTCTTTCTTTATTCGCCGTTTTATTCACATCTGGTGGTCAAAGGACTGAACTATTTTGTTCCGGTCGAGGTTAATCAGATCGCGGCTGAAAGCCAGAAACAGGCCTCCTTAAGTGTCAATGAAACCCTAGAGCCAGGTTCTGAGTTATGGATTGCGCGCCAGGCCTATCTCAAGGTGATGGAAGAAGATATTTCCAAAAATCAGTCACAGAGCCTGGCACTGATTCAGGCACGCTATAAAGCTTTACAACAGTTACTTGAAAATGAACGTGAAGCTGAGGCAGAAAAATCTGAACAGCAGAAAGTTCAGGTACCATTGCTGGTGACTGAAACAGAAGCAGCTGATGTAGTAGAACCAGATGATCTGACTGAACTGTTAAGCTTGAGCAGTGATGAAAATGCTGCCCAGATGGAACAGTTTATAGAATTCCTGAAAAGCTATGATGTTGAACAGCATCAGCAAAATATTGCGCAAATGACCAATGTGGAATTTGCCGAAGACCTCGCAACTTTAAATCATGACCAAACTCAGCCAATGCAGGATGAGATGTCCAAACCTTATGCTATTGTGGTCTTGGGCGGCGGTTTGACCCTGCATGAAAATGGCAAAGATATTATTGTCAATGACTATACTCGTCTGCGCCTGGAAAAAACCTTGGAAGTCGAAAAACAGTATGATCTGCCGATTGTTTTGAGTGGTGTAGAAGCACCGTATATGCAACGCTGGTTGCAGGCCTATGATGTAGATGCCAAACTTCTTGAAGACCGTAGTATGAATACCTGTGAGAATTCCCGTTTCAGCTCATTGCTGTTACAGAAGAAGGGTGGAGCCCCTACGGTGATCCTGATCACGGACCGCTATCATATGCCACGTACACGCCGTCTGTTCGCACTTAACGGTATCCAGACCATTCCGGTGGAAGCGCCAATGCCAAATTCACTTACTGCATGGCGTCCAAGTGTTAAAAACTATGATCATAGCCGACGGGCTAACTATGAACTCTTAGCAACACTTCGGGATGTGTGGTTTGGATCAAGTGACTGTCGGGAGGTACCTTAATGTCAGATATCCCATTTTTAAACCCGACAATTCTCAAACAGCTGGAATTACCAGTCCCCAACCGGGATATTACACCACAGCTGTTGCAACCATTAAATTTGAATCGGGACATGCAGTCTACGCTGGAATTACAGGCTTACCGGAAACTGTATGGTTTTGACCTGCTCAATGCGAAACACTGGCAAGGTTATGTGCAAATGCCATTGTTTAAATTGCATGTGCAAGTCTTTGAGCCGGATCTGACCGAAAGCCGTTTTGATAAAATTCAGGGAACGGTGTTTCTGTTGCATGGCTATCTGGAACATAGCGGGATCTATCAGCCAATTGTCAAAGAGCTACTGGAAGAAGGGTTTAGTGTACTCACCTTTGATTTGCCGGGGCACGGTTTGAGTAATGGTTCATCAGCCAATATTCAGAACTTTGACCATTACCAGCAAGTATTGCATGCAGTACACCGTTATGTACGTCATGCAACGCAGTTGCCAAAACCATGGTTAGGTATCGGACAAAGTACTGGTGGTGCAATCTGGATGCACCACTTGCTGGAGTTTGCAGAACGCCGTGAAAATCCCTTTGTAGATCGCGTACTGCTACTTTCACCACTGATTCGTCCAGCTAAAACAGCATGGTGGCATAACTCTGTAGGTCTCGGGATTATTCGCCGGATTAAGCGTGAAGTGCCACGCCATTTCAGACGTAATAATCATAACCCGGAATTCCTGCGCTTTGTGCGTTTAAAAGATCCATTACAACCCCGTATGATGGGCATGGACTGGATTCTCGCGATGTCGCGCTGGATGCAGCAGATGGAAGACCGGCCAGCTTGCCGTATTCCGGTATGGCTGGCGCAGGGTGCGCAGGATCAGACGGTGGATTGGCGTTATAACATCGAATTTATTCGGCGTAAATTCCGCCTGCAGACGTTGTTGATGTTAGAGGAAGGTTCGCATCAGCTGATTAATGAGCGCGCTGATATTCGTGCGGCACTGACCGGTCTGATTCCAGCCTTTCTGCATGCGCAGGGTGGTCGAACTTATTATTAAGTTCAGATGATGAATAGTAGATAAGGCGATTCTAAAGAATCGCCTTTTTCATTTAGATATATTTAAAATTTTTCTGCAGTTGTGATATTCCACATGCGGTAATAAAAGTTTTCTTCATCACGATTTTCACAGTGAAGCAGCTCATTTTCTTTCATCCAGAAATGTAATTGTGCATAGTTTTTAATTTCATGGCTGTTGATGCGTTGAGCCAGTTGATGAGGTTTAATACCAGATGGATGACAAACACCAGCGGAAGCAATCATTTCGGAGAGGGCTTTAAGGGTGCTTTTATGATAATTATAGACCCGTTCAGCCTTGCTTGGCACATGTAGCGCCTTTTGGCGGCTCTTATCCTGAGTAGTGACACCCACCGGACACTGGTTGGTATGACAGCTTTGTGCTTGAATACAGCCAATAGCAAACATAAAACCACGTGCTGAATTGACCCAGTCTGCACCAATGGCGATCGTACTGGCGATATCGAATGCACTAATGATCTTGCCGCTTGCACCAATTTTGATCTGTTTGCGTAATCCTGCACCTACTAATGTGTTATGAACGAACAATAAGCCTTCACGCAGGGGAACGCCAATATTATCAATCATCTCAATCGGTGCTGCACCTGTACCGCCTTCTGAACCATCGACCACAATAAAGTCCGGCAGGATTTTAGTATGCAGCATCGCTTTGACGATACTCATAAATTGCCAGGGCTGCCCCAGACATAGCTTAAAGCCAACCGGTTTGCCACCAGACAGCTCACGTAATTGCTGAATGAATTCCATCATTTCAATTGGTGTGCCAAATGCAGGATGACTGGCTGGCGAAACACAGTCATGTTTGCGGCTAACTCCGCGAATCTCGGCAATTTCCTCAGAAATCTTGGCTTTTGGAAGAATCCCACCATGTCCTGGTTTCGCACCTTGAGACAACTTGATTTCAATCATTTTCACTTGTGGAATTTTGGCTTTCTCCGCAAATTTGACCGGATCAAACTGGCCGTCCAGTGTACGACAACCAAAGTAAGCACTACCAATTTCCCAAACCAGGTCTCCGCCATTTTCCAGATGATAAGGGCTAATACTGCCTTCACCCGTATCATGGTAGAAATTGCCCATTTTGGCACCCAGATTAAGCGCGCGGATGGCATTGGCACTCATACTGCCAAAACTCATGGCGGAGATATTCATGATTGAAGCACTATAAGGCTGCTTACATTGTTCATTGCCAATCGTAATCCTGAAAGTCGCTGGATCTGCGGGTGGGCAAGGGATAATCGAATGCGTGACAAACTTATAGTCATGGTTATAGACATCGATAATCGAACCAAAAGGTTTGTCAGAATTTTCATTTTTGGCACGTTGATAAACCAGACTGCGCTGCATACGGGAAAAAGGCAGGGCATCCTGATCGGCTTCAATAAAGTACTGGCGAATTTCAGGACGGAACTCTTCAAACAGGAAGCGGAAATGACCCATAATCGGATAGTTCCTGAGAATAGAATGCCGGTGTTGTAGTACATCATAGAGCCCCACCACACTCAGGACAGCGCTAATAATCCACAGCGTATTGACCAGCGTTTGAGGCATGAAATAGTAAATATAGCGGGGTGAATAGCCGATATGAAAGCCAGTGAATACCAACGCAATAAAGATACAAAGGAACCAGATGGAATACCGTGAAAAAAAGGTATTTAGCAGTTTATGCCGGACAAGTTGAGCTGGATTTGCCATAAAATCTTGATTCCCTGTTGTTCTTATCAGACCTTCAGATTTTCAAGGCTTGGCGATTTTATACAAGAACAAAATTGTTATTGGATTTTATAGGTTTAACCTGTAAAGATGGTTTAGATTAAAAATCAACTAAAATAATATGTTTAGCAGGAAAAATCCTATGAAAAAAATCTGCAAAAGGCATCGCTTCTTTTTATTTCACATGCAAGAAAAGCTGGTTTAAAGTGATTTTATCCAATAACGGAGGAGAAGGTATGACGAAGAAATCAATCCGGTTCAATACTGCAGAGCAGGCATGCTCATGTATGTAATGAGCTTAACTATGAAACTTCCTTACTGCATATATCTGGGGGAACAAGACAGGTATATGCAGAATCAGCAGTCGATCAACCAGAACAATGACAAAAACAATATAAAAAATTATGAGTCCCGGGAATGGGGCTTTTTTTTATGTTTGTTTTATGCTTCGTCTTGTTGATATACGGCTCGGGAAACGTGCTCAGGTTCAATTTTTTGAATCTTGTTACCAAAGCTGCGTAGCCACCATACCAGCTGTGAAGTAAAAGGCACAGTT
This sequence comes from Acinetobacter sp. UBA3132, assembly GCF_002364825.1. NCBI lineage: Bacteria > Pseudomonadati > Pseudomonadota > Gammaproteobacteria > Moraxellales > Moraxellaceae > Acinetobacter > Acinetobacter sp. UBA3132. The sequence goes on from NZ_DEZM01000085.1 coordinate 21,812, forward strand.
GCACTAATGAGGGCCATACCATGATCAAGTTTTTCAATCTGTTGATCACGGCTGAGCTGGCTTTCTTCAAAATAGTGTGCATCTGCTTCAGGCATGTGCAGCTTCAGCATGACATTTTCAGTAGGCTGGTCAAAGTTGACCCGGAAGCCCAAAGCACCGGATTCAATATATTCATCAATATCAAAGTTCACTGGATGCAGGGCACGCGTATTTAAAACATTCGCAGACTTGAAGCGATGCAGGGCAAAGGTCTGAATATCCGATTTGTCATGACGGGTACATACCAGATAAATGATCGAACCTTTTTGTACCAATGCCAGCGGGTTGAGAATATAGGTTTTTTCTTCACTATTTTGTCCGCGACCCTGATAGATACATTCCAGCTGCTTGTCCTGTAACAGCCCTTCATAAACCGCCTGTTGTGCCTGACGGTCGACAACAGGTGGAATCAGCGGCTGAGTCGCAGGAACGATACGGACCCGGTTAATCCATTGTCGCACATTGTTCTGGGTTGACAGGCTGCGACGTGCCAGATCAAACCAGGGATTCATTTCCTCAATCAGACTAGGTGGTAACAGATGTTTGAGATGTTCCTCAACCATCATAAACGTCACTGCTTGTGAACTGGTCATGTGCGGCAGACTTTGAATCGGTGCATCGGAACGCCAACGCCAGCCCTGTGGAATAGTCTTGCTGCTTTCAATGGGAAAACGCTGCGCAATCTGATTCAAGTCACGCTGAATAGTGCGCAAACTGATTTCCACACCTTCACGTTCCAGGATTTCCTGCAATTCGCGAGTGCCCATCCATTTCCCGGTCGTCAGGCGCGATAAAATCTGCCATTGGCGATAAAGGCTATTCGAAGTTTCTTTTTCTTGTGCGGTCATAAGCTGAAATCAGGATCTGCAAATTGAGAAAAAATCATTAACACAATAAAAAATCTCTATTTTTTTCGCAAGTATTTTAAGTAATCCAGGATAGCAGAATAGATACACATTGGTGCAAAAATGCCATTGAGTCACTTGGAAATAAAGGGATTAATGGTAAGTACAAAAATACCGCATGGCATGGATATTGCTTTGTTAAATATACAATTTGATTACAATACGACGAGGTTTGTATGCTAAAAGAAACCCAGGATACAAATATCACAACGACTATAGAAAATTTTACAACAACGGCGATTAACACTAATTTTA
>NZ_DEZM01000009.1:0-2970 GCF_002364825.1 Acinetobacter sp. UBA3132
CCGACTGCAATATAGAGCGCAGTCGGGTTTTGGATTAAATAACTAATAATTTCATTGAACAAAATAGAAAACCTTTTAATTACCCAACCACAGAACCCATCTGGAAGATTGGCAGATACATCGCAATAACAAGACCACCTACAAGCACACCAAGAATAGCCATAATTAAAGGCTCCATCATGGAGGTCAAGCCATCAACAGCATTGTCGACTTCATTTTCATAATGGGTCGCAACTTTATCCAGCATGGCATCTAGTGCACCAGATTCTTCACCAATCGAGACCATTTGCACGGCCATAGAAGGAAACTTGTTGGTAACACGCATGGCGAACTGCAGTTGTTGGCCAGTAGCAACATCCTCACGAATTTTCATGACAGCATCTTCATAAACTACATTATTGGTCGCGCCTGCAGTTGATTCCAGTGCATCAATTAATGGAACACCAGCAGCAAAAGTCGTTGCCAGAGTACGACTATAACGGGCAATAATCGCTTTATAAACCAGATCACCGAAGATAGGTGCTTTTAGTGCAGCCTTATCCAAGAAATCACGGAATTTTTTACTACGCTTTTTAGCTTCTAAAAATGCTGTAATTGCAATACCAATAAAGATAATTAATAGAAACCAGTATTGCTGGAACCAATTCGACATGTTGACTACCATCTGAGTAAAAGCAGGTAGGTCAGCGCCAAAGCCTTGGAAAAGTTCCTGGAACACAGGAACAACTTTGACCATCAAAATAATCGTAACAACAATCGCCACTACGATGACAGTGATTGGATACTTCATTGCTTTTTTAATTTTCTGCTTTAACAGTTCACTTTTTTCTTTATAAATCGCAACACGATCCAGCATGGTCTCTAAAGCACCCGATTGTTCACCGGATTCAACCAGCGAACAGAATAGCTTATCAAAGTATTGAGGATACTTGCGCAGTGCACCTGCAAAGGTATTTCCGCCCTCAACCTCACCTTTAATCCCGAGTACAACCTCGCGCATTGAAGGATTTTCAAGGCCTTCTGCCACAATTTCAAAGCCTTGTACGAGTGGTACCCCGGCTTTCATCATGGTAGCAAGCTGACGGGTAAAAATGGTAATATCCAGTGTGGTCACTTTTTTCTTCATCAGGCCTTCAAGAATATTCTTCTTTTTTTCTCGAATACTCTTGATACTGATACCCTGCTTACGCAACGTGACCTTGGCCAAGGCGAGGTTACGTGCAGGTATTTCCCCTTTAATCTTTATACCTTTACGGTCTACCCCTTCATAGGTGAAGGTCGGCATCATTTGACCTTTTTTCACTGAAGCCATGAGTTTATCCTTATTTTATAGCAGCACCTGATCATTCGCTGGTAACACGATTGACTTCCTGAAGAGAAGTCACCCCCTGCATTACCTTTAATAACCCTGATCGGCGTAAATTGTTAAAACCTGCGCGTGCGGAAGCTTCGGCAATCTCAATTGCATTGCCATCTTCCATAATAATACGTGAAATCTCTGGTGTCACTTTCATGACTTCATAAATACCGACTCGACCTTTATACCCTTCACGACATTCGTTACATCCGACAGGTTCAAAAATACTAAATTCCGGATTCTGTAAATCATCATCGCTAAAGCCCATTTCAAGCAGGCTCTGACGTGGAATATCTGCCGGTTTTTTGCAATGTGGACAAAGGCGACGCGCCAAACGCTGAGCAATCACCAAATTCACCGAGGTGGCAATATTAAATGATGGCACACCCATATTACGTAAACGGGTCAGGGTTTCTGGTGCGCTGTTGGTATGTAGTGTTGACATCACCATATGACCTGTTTGTGCTGCCTTGATTGCAATCTCTGCAGTTTCCAGGTCACGGATCTCACCGACCATGACAATATCAGGATCCTGGCGCAGAAATGATTTCAAGGCAGCAGAGAAGGTTAGGCCGACTTTATTATTGACGTTAACCTGGTTGATCCCTTGCAGGTTAATTTCAACTGGATCTTCAGCAGTTGAAATATTCGTGTCTTCACGATTCAGGATATTTAAACCGGTATAAAGAGATACAGTTTTACCAGAGCCTGTCGGACCGGTAATTAACAGCATACCTTGAGGCTTATCTAGTGCCTCCATAAATAAGGCTTTTTGATCAGGCTCATACCCCAAAGCATCAATACCCAACATGGCACTCGATGGATCCAGAATACGCAGTACCAGTTTTTCCCCAAACAGGGTTGGAAGTGAGTTGACACGGAAATCGATAGCCTTATTTTTAGAGAGTTTTAACTTGATCCGGCCATCTTGAGGCACACGCTTCTCGGAAATATCCATTTGTGACATAACTTTAAGACGTGAAGCCAGACGTGTTGCAAGCTGTAAAGGTGGCGTGGCGATTTGACGCAAGACCCCGTCGACACGGTAACGCACACGGTACATTTTTTCATAAGGTTCAAAGTGTAAATCAGATGCACCCATACGGATTGCATCAATCAGAAGTTTATTGATGTATTTAACAATAGGGGCTTCATCACCCTTATTTTCTTCTTCAGTGTCTTGATTGGCATTTGAACCGTCAATATCGACATCAAGATCAAAATCATCATCAAAGTCAAAGGTGCTTTCTTCAGTAAAATTCTGCTCGATCAGTTTTTCGAGTTTATTATGTTCAACAATGATGGTTTCAATATTGAGTTTGGTCGCAAAACGAACGGCATCAATTGCTTCTATATTGGTCGGGTTGCTGGTCGCGATAAACAGAATATTGCTATTTTTAAAGATCGGCAGCACGCGATGTTTGGTAATGATTTTTTCATCAAAATCTTCGCGTACGATCAGGGCAGGATCATAAGCACTGATATCAAATAGCGGTTCACCGAATTCAAGAGAAATCGTTTCTGCGATTTTGGTTGGCGAGAGGCGGTGATGTTCAATCAGATAGGGAATAATATCAATTTTATCTTTTTTGGCCCTGCTCAAAGCACCCTGC
>NZ_DEZM01000072.1:0-589 GCF_002364825.1 Acinetobacter sp. UBA3132
AACTCCTGAAAACCATGTTTTCCTATAACTTTTTCCTTTTTTAATCATAAAATTTTTAAATCAGTTGAGTTTAATGTTTCATTTAATTGGCTCTTTTGAGTTATTCTACTCAAGTCTAAAACTACGCTAATAATCGTTAAAAAATAATTTTTGAGTCATTTATTATATTAATACCTTAAACTGGCTCAGCATCATAAATTGTCAAATTTGCACTATATTTGTGCAATAGAATACAGTTTTATCTCTGACTCAATTGCAATGTTTTTCTTCAGTGCCGTTTCGACAACTTAAGATACTTTGTAAGAAAAAAAAGATTAAATACGCATCAGTTATGGTTTTGAAGATATTCAGAGATGGTAATAACCAGATCTGTCTTCAATTTCTGTTGTATTTTTCTACTTTTATCATGTGCTATTTTGACCTATAGTGCCTGCAATCTTTGCATCTTTTTGATGCCATTATCAAAAATAGTCTTCTGCTTCTTATATAAGGTAGCTGTCATGAATCCTGCACTGGATATCAGTCAAAATAAGCCTTTGCTCTGGCTGATGGCAATTGCATGTGGTCTATGTGCTGGGGCGAATTATTA
>NZ_DEZM01000072.1:665-2675 GCF_002364825.1 Acinetobacter sp. UBA3132
ATGTGCTGGGGCGAATTATTACTGTCAGCCTCTGATTTCATCAATTCAGCAATATTATCAGGTACCTGAATCGCAAGTCGCCCTGACCGTGACCTTTGCTCAAGTGTCTTATGCACTGGGCCTGCTGTTCATCGTACCATTGGGTGACATGCTGAATAAGACCAAGCTGATTCCTGCCCTGATGTGGGGGGCTGCGCTGGGACTGATGATCTGTGCCACAGCAATCAATTTGCCCATGCTCTGGTTAGGGACGGTTATCGCCGGTTTATTTTCTGTCGCGGCACAGGTACTGATTCCTTTAGCTGCTATGACCGTTAAACCGGAAAAAACTGGTGAAGTGATTGGCTTTCTGATGAGTGGTTTATTGGTCGGGATTTTGCTGTCGACCAGTATTGCCGGATTACTCTCTGACTTGTTTCACTGGAAAGTCATCTATGCATTGAGTTCAGTTTCGATGCTGTTCCTAGGAATCTATTTACGTGGGCAGCTACCGACCCTACCAAAATTCAGAATCAGCTATGCCAGAATTTTCCACTCTATGGGCAGTCTGCTGGTCCAAGAACCACGACTGGTATTTCGTTCCCTTACCGGTGCTTTTGCCTTTGCTGCGATGAGTATTCTGTTCTCTACCATTGCCCTGTTACTGACACAGTCTCCCTTTCATCTGGCAGATGTTATGGTGGGATTAGTCACTTTAGTAGGAGTTTTTGGCGCATTATCAACTCAAGTGATTGGGAGATGGGCGGACCGAGGTTATATCAAACTGCTGAGCTGGATTGGCTGTTCAATTCTGGCAGGCAGCTGGCTGTTTCTCTATTTTGGTGGCACATCGTTGATTAGCTATATTGCAGGTTATGCGCTAATTAATCTGGGACTGGCAATTACCCATAGCTGTAACCAGAATGTAATTTTCCGCCTGCGTCCGGATGCCAAATCCCGGATTAACTCTATTTATATGACCCTGTATTTTATTGGAGGTGCCTGTGGCTCTGCAGCGGGCGTATATGCATGGCATCATGGTGGCTGGAGCATGAGCTGCCTGACTGGATTCATATTTGCACTAGCTGCCACCGTCTTTGCCCTGATTGATCAGTTTTATCATGCGCGCGTAAAAACCAACTAATGATCATCTAATTTACTTGAACCACTGGATAGTAGGCTTTGCCGGAATCCATTACTGCTGCATGTTCCAGCAATATATAGATAAAGGTGTTCAGCAAGGCTGAAAATAGACTACAACTTTCCTGCATCTGCTTGCGACTGAGGGCGCTGGCATAACTCACTCCACCCTGCAGAATTTGTTGCCTTAAGTTAGTGAAACGCTTAAAAACTTCTGACAGCATCTTCAATATATCCTGCTGTCCTAGCGCTTGTTGAGCCTCTATTTTTTGTTGCTTCAGCATTTCACGACAGTTGCTTTGGCTGATTTTATTGTGTTGATAGTCCCAATATTGCTGAGTGAGATATTGATTATCCAATAGTGCATGCAGCGTAATCTCATAGCGACCCAATAAAATTTGAGAAATTCTTTTCTCCTGATCCTTGCTAAGGATAAGATGGAGAAATTGTGATAAGGCCTGCTGATCTAGGCTATCTTCATTTTCCTGTACATAAAGAGCATTCAGACCAATCCACAGGCTCAGAAACTGAAAATCATAATCGGCCTGTAACTCTACCGCTTTTCTTAACCAGCTTAGACTGCGTTGAACACGTAGATTGAAATATTCTGAACGCTGAGCTTTTGTTGTTTTGTAAATCTCTTCTAGTAACATCATTATTTTTCTCCTTTTTTATCCTGTTTTCTTTATCTTAAACTCTTTTACTGTTTAGTAAACTATTCCTTGACCTCTGCATCTATTTGAATGAATTCAATACTTTTTAATTTCCTAGAAGGCTTTCTTGCAGTGCTAGTACTCAGCCATGAAGCCTGATTATTTTTATGCTAATATTGCGCCCTCTTTTACTGGCCGTATCACTGCCGGTGAGCGCCCAAAGCCCCAACGGCGTGCT
>NZ_DEZM01000151.1:0-3075 GCF_002364825.1 Acinetobacter sp. UBA3132
ACTGCGCTCTATATTGCAGTCGGGCTTTTTAGTCTCTGTATCGGTAGTTTCCTGAATGTCGTAATTTACCGCACCCCTAAAATGATGGAACAGGAATGGCGTAACGACTGCCAGCTGTTTTTACACCCTGATCAACCGATCATTGATGAAAGCAAGCTCACATTAAGTAAACCTGCGTCGACCTGTCCAAAATGTCATACACGGATTCGCTGGTATCAAAATATTCCTGTGATCAGCTGGCTGGCTCTTCGCGGCAAATGCGCTAACTGTCAAAATCCAATTAGTGCCCGTTATCCATTCATTGAAATTCTAACAGCAGTTTGTGCATTGACCGTTTTGGCTGTATTGGGTCCTACCATACAAATGTTGTTCGGTCTGGTGCTGACTTATATTCTCATTGCACTAACCTTTATTGACTTTGATACCCAGCTGCTTCCAGATCGCTATACCCTTCCGCTTGCAGCTTTAGGCTTAGGGGTAAATAGCTATGCAATTTACACCTCACCAACTTCAGCCATCTGGGGTTATATCATCGGCTTCCTGTGTTTATGGGTCGTGTACTACCTGTTCAAAATAGTAACTGGTAAAGAAGGCATGGGTTATGGTGACTTTAAATTGCTGGCTGCTCTAGGTGCCTGGATGGGACCGTTAATGTTGCCACTAATTGTATTATTGTCATCACTCGTCGGTGCAATCATTGGCATTATCCTGCTAAAAGTGCGTAAGGAAAATCAGCCTTTTGCTTTTGGTCCTTATATTGCCATTGCCGGCTGGATCGCTTTCCTGTGGGGCGAGCAGATTATGAAAGTCTATTTAGGTCAATAATTTGAAATTTATACTAGGTCTGACAGGTGGTATTGGCAGCGGCAAATCTGCTGCCAGTCAATGGTTTGAACAGCATGGTATTGTGGTCGTGGATGCTGATGTTGTGGCACGCGAGATTGTCGAAGTCGGTCAGCCAGCACTGCTACAAATTCAGCAAGCTTTTGGTGACTGGGTATTACAGGAAGATGGTACCTTAAACCGTCGTGCTTTACGCGAACATATTTTCCAATCCAATGATGCCCGTAGAATCTTAGAAAGCATTACTCATCCCGCAATTCGCCAATCGATTATTCAGCAATTACAGGATGCACAAAGTCCTTATGTGATTCTGGTGTCTCCCCTGCTGTTTGAAACCAATCAGCATGAACTTACCGACCATACCTTACTGATTGATGCTTCGATTGAGTTGCAGATCCAGCGTGCTGCACAGCGTGATGGTCAAAATATTGAACAGATTCATCGCATTATTGCTGCTCAGATGCCCCGTGAACAAAAACAGCAACTGGCGGATGATATCGTATTAAATGATGGCCATCTGGAGCACTTATATGCGCATCTACAGCCTCTACATGAACAATATTTGCAAAGGGCTCTGAACTAATAAAAAAAGCAGTCATCAAGACTGCTTTTTTTGTTCTTCAAGTTTGATGGCCAAACTGTCCTGATGTTGCAGCCAGCGCCATGGCTGCAAGGCACCGATTGCCATCCCGATCAGACCACAGACCATCGCCAGACTCAGCGTTTCATTCAACAAAGGCACTGCCAGAATAGCCGCAATAAAAGGTGCCAGATTGGTAATACTGCCTGCTTTAAATGCGCCAAGCCGCTTAATCGCTTCTACATAAGTTAGAGTCGCAATAATAACCACAAACACCCCGTGGAAAAGTGTTTGAAATAGTAAATGGTGGGGCTCAGGTACAGTTAAATTTTTAGGTAAGAACAGCAGATAAATCGGCACATACACCACAGCCGACCAAATTGCCACGCCACACATGGCTTGCCAGGCAGACAGTTGATATTTACGTAACAAGACCGTAAATATCCCCCATAAAATCGCACTGATGAAAAACAGGACATCCCCTGCCCCAAAGGCCACACCTGTTTCCTGATACATCAGTACGCTCATCAGACACAGCACCCCGATCATAATGCTCAGACTGATCCAGGTATGTTTATCAAAAGCCTGATTCATCAGAAAATAAGCCATCACTGCGGTACACAACGGTATGCAGCCATTCAAGAAAATGGCGGCATGGGCAGTCGGCGCGTAATGGAATGCGCTATAAGCAAACAGGCAATACACCACTCCACCGATCATAGCCAGGATAAAAGATTCTTTTTTCAATAAAAAAGAAGCCTCTTTACGATAGATTAAAATCGGCATGAGAATCAGAAAAGCCAGAGAGAAGCGTAGTGCGACGATATCCCAGGCACTGATCTGCCAGATTGCATTCAGGCGAGCGGTTAAAGTAAAACCGCCCCAGATACACATGGTCGTTAAGAGGAAAAAATAACCTTGTGCACGTGTGGATAATCTCATCAGGGATTAAGCATTACGCTGACGGCAGGCTTCATATAAAGCCATACCTGTTGCCACACTTACATTTAAACTTTGCAAGTTGCCTGCCATCGGAATATAAACCGTTTGATCACACTGACTTTGCGTAATTGGACGCAGACCGGTATCTTCCGCCCCCATTACCACGCAGACACCAGTACCAGTAAAATCAAATTGCTGAATTGGTAATGCTTTCTCATCCAGCATAGTCCCCACAACACGGACATTAAAGTCGTCTTTGATCTGCCCCAGAGTACGTGCCAGATTAGTGACCTGAATAAATTTAACTTTCTCGGCACCACCGGCTGCGACTTTACGCGCTGTCGGTGTCAAACTTGCAGAACGGTCACGTGGCACGATTACAGCCACAACACCCATGGCTGCTGCCGTACGGATACAGGCACCGAGATTATGCGGATCGGTGACTTGGTCAAGCGCTAATAAAAGTGCTTGCGAATCTTGTTTTAAAAGCTCTTCTAAATCTTTTTCATTTAAAGTTGGATGCGGACGCACTGCTGCTACCACCCCCTGATGGAACGGCAAACCTGCCAGTTTTTCCAGTTTGTCGCGACTAGCCTGTTGCACACTAATCCCAAACGGTTCAGCAAGCTCTAATACACGCTTTAAGCGCTGATCATCACGACCTTTCAGAGTAAACAGCGTCAGGACGCGTTCAGGCTCAAGCTCCAGTA
>NZ_DEZM01000142.1:0-2552 GCF_002364825.1 Acinetobacter sp. UBA3132
GTTTTTTTTCGCCTGAAATTTTATAGCTATAAAAAAAGCCCATCGAAATGGGCTAGCTTGGCGTTAACTTAAGATGTTTGAATTGATCTTTCGCGTTAAAAGTGACGCAAATTAAGCCTTCAAATGGTCTTCGAATTCTTCACCCAATTGCATCGCAAGGGTATTGCCAGAGAGATCACAGGTCACCAGACCGTATTCTTTTTTAAAACTAAATGTAAAACCACGGTTGTCTGCCAAGGTACGTACGGAATACCCCAATTTTTCAAGCCATAGACGGAATGCCAGAAGATTTTTTGCTTTCACCACTTTTTTCACGAGATAACTCCTTCATCACTGTTCCTTAATAAATTAGGGTGAATAAAAATTTTTTAAAGGGGGAAATTTTAAAAATTTTTTAAATTTCCTGAAAATGCTTTTTTTATAGACAAATAATTGGATGAAATTTCACTAATAAATAGCTAAATTTATGATTTATGAATGCTTTTGGATGTTGTAACTAAATATTAGAAATCTCACCCTGATTAAATAAAATTTAAGCATAATAAAGTTTTGAGTATGTTGCAGTTAGGGGGTGTCTACAACTGGTCGAATTGTTATTCATTTCAATTTGGGTAAAGATTGCAGCAATCATCTGGTTGACCATTTTTTGCAATAAGTGGTCCTCGATCAATGTGTAGAATAATTTATACTTGCAAAAAATAGTGAGTCTGAATATGACACATGTGAATATTGAACAGTATGTAAAGGATTGCATTGAACGTATGCAGCAAGAGGATCAGACACCGGTTGCTGTCATGTTGGGACATGAGGACTGGATTGAATTTACCGTACAGTCTCAAGTGGCATATACGCCATTCGGGAGTGCAAGACGTTATCAGCCAGCACTGGGCGGTTTATTACTGGTTCGGGTGGATGAAATGCATGCTTTACGCGTTGTGACCCAAGCAGAGCTGGATGCCTACGCGCAAAGCAATCAGATTCTATAAAAACCCTAATTAGAAATTATCTTTCAAGGTTCTTAAACGGGCAAATTCTTCAACGCTGTCTGCACGCAAGAAAGGATTGGTTTTAAGTTCAATTTCAATCGTGCTGGGTAAGGTGCATTGGCCTAGCATTCTCAGACGTTCGACCTGTTCATGGCGCTCCTGAATTTCCAGATTATCTGGTTCTGCATGCAGTGCAAACTGGGCATTGGAAAGTGTATATTCATGTGTACAGTACACCTTGGTGCGCGGGGGTAATGCAGCCAGACGGGATAGAGAGTGGTACATCTGTTCAAAAGTACCTTCAAACACCCGTCCACAGCCCATTGCAAACAGGGTATCACCGCAGAACAGCACATCTAGCGCATCAATAAAGTAGACAATGTGGCCTAAAGTGTGTCCCGGTACACTGATGATGCTGACATCGATACCATGAAAATTGAATTCATCTTCATGCTCTAGAGGATGGCTGATGAATGGAATTTTACTCAATTCCTCACGAGGACCATATACCGGAATGTTTTTATCCTGAATCAGTTCAGGAACACCGCCAATATGGTCTTTATGCCAATGGGTTAACCAGATCTGCGCCAGTTCCAGTCTATACTGCTGGCAATATTCCTGTACCAGACCAGCTTCCGTGGGATCAACAGCCACGACCTGTTTGGAGTCTGTATGTTCCAGCAGCCAGATATAATTCTGTAAGTTATTTTTGACGTCTATACAGTGAATTTTGAAAGGCATCATTTCAGTTAAACCGTTTGAAGTTATTTAGTAAATTAGCATAATTACCCGGCATATGCAGATGCTGGGTCGATGTTTGTTGATGATTCATGTATCTGATTTTAAGAGTGTATAGGTTGGGTGATCAGTCTATATCATCCGCTGAAACCGGATCACCAATGCTATAAAAATGACCGCCTGCAATATGGTGAATGCTGCGCCATTCACGCTCCACGTCCTGATAATACCAGTGTCCATCACGGAACACGCGCTCGTCAGCATAAGCCGCAATGACCTTGCCAATAAACAGGTCATGAGTTTGCTGATTATGGGGTTCAGGAATCAGTTCACACAGCAGCCAGGCTGCACAACCCCTTACAACTGGAATGTCTGACTGATCAAACTGGAACAGTTCCACACCACATTGTTCTAACTTATTGGGTTGATCATGCATGCTGATCGTGCCAACAGCTTGCACCATGTTCAGTTGTTTAAGCGTAGGAACTTGCAAAGCAAAGTAACCAGAATTTTCAATAATTTTGCGGGTTTTGGTACTTTTATCTAAAACTACAGTGACTTTAGCTGGCTGGAATTCTAGTGCACAAGCCCAGGCTGCGGCCATAACATCCGTATTTTCCTGATCCCTGGCAGAGACCAGCACCGTTGGACCATGATTGAGCAAACGATAGGATTTTTCCAAGGGTACAGCTTTCAGATGGGGATTAGACATTGCAAACCTTAAAATAAACAAATGTACGTGCTAAAAATTATGCACTTATTGGCTTATTAACATATATAAATTTTTTTGGCGAAAAAAGCTTTTAAACTAAAGAGCTAAACAAAAGG
>NZ_DEZM01000142.1:2634-3648 GCF_002364825.1 Acinetobacter sp. UBA3132
GCGGTGATTGTACAGGATGAGTGGCTGGATGAGAGCCTGATGCAAAACATTGCGCTGGAAAATAATTTATCTGAAACTGCCTTTGTAAAGACTATTGATGCGGAAAATTATGAAATTCGCTGGTTTACGCCAACGAAAGAAGTTGATTTCTGTGGACATGCGACCTTGGCCAGCAGCTTTGTATTATTCCTGGATTATACCTCGCATAAAACTATTCGATTTCATGTAAAAAATCTCGGTATTTTTACGGTTAGTCAAGATGAAGATGGCAAAATCCGTATGAACTTCCCGGTTCGTCGAGCAGTTTTGGTCGATGAATATCCTGCTATGTTGCGTGGAGCTTTGACCAAATCTTTTAAAAATGTCTATTTAAATGAACAGGCCTATATTATCGAATATGAGTCGGTACAGGATGTGCTGGATGAGACTCCGGATTTTGAATTACTGAAACAGGTCAATGATCGCCGTACCGCGATTACTGCGACTGACGCATTGCTGGATGTCGCCTTAACGGCGGGTGCAGAACAGTATGACTGTGTATCGCGTTATTTCGCGCCAAGTAATGGTATTAATGAAGATCCGGTGACAGGTTCAATTCATACCGGAATCGTGCCGATCTGGGCAGAAAAACTCGGAAAACAGCAGCTGGTTGCTTATCAGGGATCAAGCCGGGGTGGTGTGCTGTATTGCGAGATGCAGGATAATGATCGGATTGAAATTTTAGGTTATGGCAAGCTGTATATGAAAGCTGAAATTCTGCTTTAATCAGATAGAATATCTAAAAGCTGTTGTGAACAGCAGCTTTTATAAAAATACAACTCACAACAAGAGAGTCATTCTCTATGATGTTCACTGAATAAAAAGTTCATGTTTAAATTTGCTGGATCCAGAATGTCACTACGTTTTAAAAAATTAACACTTACCATGTTTTTAATGGGCGCAGCGACGCTCAGTTTTGATCAACAAGTATTGGTAAAAACAGAACAAAATATTGAAGAATATAAACTGGATAAT
>NZ_DEZM01000026.1:0-9696 GCF_002364825.1 Acinetobacter sp. UBA3132
TAAATACATTTTATTTTTTTTTAAAAAAATAACATCTTCATAACCACCAAAATTAGATTCGTTATTCAAAATAGCTACAATTACGCATTCATTATTTTTTATTTTATATATATTGACATTTTTATCTGAAATTCTTCCATCTTCATATTCAAATGGTATGGTTATAACTTGTAATTTTTTAAATTTATTATTTATTTCCTCTCCTGTATATGAATATGCCATTACCTGATTACTCATACATCCCGCAAGGGAAAAATACACTAAAATATATTTTATAAGATTTTTCATACTTTTACCTAAAAGGCCAATTTTCTATAATTTTCAGCACCAAGTTTTATTAATTGAGGTTTTAACTCGCGCCAAGTTTTACCATTTGGATGTAATTCAAAATGTGGCCAATCCTTTTTTCTCCAAACTCCCCCCCATACTAATCCTATTTTTTGTCCTATAGGACCTATTTTTTTACTATCCTCGATAGATTGCTTACTGTCTGAGAGATATGTTATTTCACCATTCCTAACTGAAACAATATCTATAGCTAATCCATATTGATGGTAACTTTGCAAAGCTTTAGCATTAGTATTTGCACTAGGCAGAGCATTCTGTTCTCTTGGGCTTCTATAGCCATCTGTAATTACCCAAGTTATTTTTAATTCTTTATATGCAGTATTAATCAAATTAATAACATAGGGTTGATACACTGAATGTAGTTCAGCAATTCTACTCAAAGTTCTTTTGTAGTGCTTTTCTCCACCACATGCTTGTGGCAGTAACCCCTTAGCATTGACTGGAACAGAAGATTCAACTTTAGCTACAGGAGTCTCTTTTTTATTCTTTGATGCATCTTGTTTTACTGTTGGGGGCGTTGCAGTTTTTATCTCTTCTTTCTTCTTCTCAAACTGTGGATCAGATACAGGAAATACCACTTTACGGTCGTAAACTTTTATTTTTTGGTTTTGACTAAGATTATCGCTGGATAAATTATTTAATTTCTTGATTTCATAGACGAGATTACCAGTTAATTTTGCTATCAAAGCTAAAGTATCTTTTTTCTGAACAACAATAATCTTGGTTTTTTCCTGTCGAATTTGTTGTAGTTTTGGCTTACTTTCAGGTGATGGCGTTGATACTTCCGCTTTTTTTATAGGAATTTTTAACACTTGTCCAGGATGAATATCAGTATCACTTTTTAAATTATTAATCCTAATCAATTCTGTTGTAGTCGTATGATTATCATCTGCTATTCGAGATAAATAATCACCTTCAGCAACAATATATGTCGATCTGACATATGTACCCGTTGCTACATCCTTGGCAGAAAAATTAACTCCTTTTAATAGAATTTTAGGGCTCCGAATAATAAAATTAGTTTTCTCACCTACCAGCTCTAGTTTTATTTTAGATTTATATTCGCCTGTAGTACTTTTAACTTTTACTTCAATTGTTGTGCCTACTGGCCGTTTAATCCAAACAGATTCTCCATTTTCAGGAGTAATATATTCTGATATCAAACTAGAACCTACCCATAATTGATGTGCTAGCCCTTGAATAGGCTGATCTAAAGCATCTAAAAATCTGATATTTGCTAGACAATACATGATTAATCCCCTTCTTCATTGCAACAATGGGCGTTACAGCCATGCTCTATTTCTTGATCTTTACTTCTATCATCTAATGACACAGACCAATCATCAGCAGTACCAATGAGAATGTCATAATCCTCATTAATAGATGTATTTATTCGTTGAGTTCGACCATGTTGGTCGAGTGTTCCGGAAATATAGGTATTATTTTTATTGTTAATTAATTTGTATTTAACTTCTGAAAAATTAGCTTCATAAAATAGATCATAAAAGTCCCATCTGTTTGTAAAAGTCTTAACATCTTGAATTACAGGTAAAGTTTGTATTTCAGTTTTAACTTTATCCCCCTCCACAAAACTATGCTGCCCCGCTTTACACTCAAACTTCCCACTTGTAGTACTAAATACCCCCTGTCCATTAATCTTTAACTGAGATCCACCCGCAGTCAGTACAATTTCTTTAGGACTTATAATTTCAATCTGATCTTCAGTCGAAATAATTTTGATTTGTTTGCGAGCAATAGCTTCAATTGCATCATCTTGTGCTTGAAGCTCAATTTTGCCTTTTGCCGCAATGGCTCTGAATCCTTTTTGCGCTGCAAACAGGCTAATCCTGTCCTGGGCATGGGCAATTAAAGATTTCTGGGTTGAAAAATTGATGCTATCCGCGGCACTGTGGTTAATCTGTTTATCAGCCGATAAGTGCAAATCTTCATTCGTTGAAAGTGCAATTGAATTTGGTGCGCAAAGTACCATTAGCGCCTGTTTAAAGGTTTCAGCCGTACTTTGATCCTGCTGTTCAATTTGGTTTAGAAAAGTTGTCAGATGATCAAGCGCCTCTAGAGGATCAGTTTGCTGGTTTTTAGCAACGCCACTTAAGGCCTTACTATTATTTAAACTTGATTCGAGCTGGCTTTTAGCCGGGCTACTATTTAAGTGGTTGGCATTAGCATTTTCCTGTTTATGCGTTGAAAGTAGCAGACCAGCCCCCGCCCTTACTGCTCCCCACTGATCCGTCCTAAGCTCAAACCCTTCGCCACGCCCATCACTCACTTCATCTTCTTTAGGGTGACTTAGATTTCCTAAATTTAGTTGGCTAGCCCCATGACTACTTTGTAGCTGTACACTAATCTGTCCAGTCGTATCATCAAAACGAAGCTGGTTAAAACCTTCCCCATTTACTTCCTGAGAGCGGATACCGCTCAGTTTTTTGGTTAATGGCAGTTTGCCTTTGACATCAAACATCGTCTGATGCCGTTCAGCTTCATGAATACGACCCACCACAAATGGCCGGTCGACATCTCCCTCAAAGAAATCAATGACGACGATTTCCCCGATACGTGGATGGAATCTTGCCCCATAGCCTTCACCTGCCCACGGTGTCAACACATCTACCCAAGCTGAGTCGCTATCATTATCATTGGCACCAGCGCCACCATCATGTTGATGATCATCACTGCGGGTAAATAGGAAACGAACTTTGACGCGCCCCCATTCATCTACATAAATACTTTCACCCTCAGGTCCAACTACTTTCGCCCGCTGTGGATAGGCCATTGGCCGATGCTGTAATGGATGATATTCAGGTACGACAGGAATATGACGACGCACCAAATACAATTCATTACTCTGTCTTTCATCATCTAATACTTTCCAGCGGCTGGACTGTATTAAATGATCCAGCTGCAGCAAAATATCTTTGGGTAAATTATTCTGGTTATAGAAGTGTTTGCCCAAAATTAAAAATTCACGCTCATTAGCTGGATGTTGATCTATTTCAGGATGATCATGTAATTCAAACCAGTACCCAACTTGTGCATCACGCACACTACTACTGGCCTTAAAATATTTGGACTGCAAGGCATGGGACTGGTTTAGCTGCTGGCTGAGTTGATCCAGTTGAGCAGAACTGGCTGAAGTCGTCTGATCTTCTCCATTCAGGTCGCTAATCCAAGCCGGGCTAATGGTCCAGACATCTTCAAGATTCAGACTTTGATTATCCTGTACTTCGCTATACTGATGGCTACTGAGCAGTAGCTGACTTTCATTCTGAGCCAGCTGATCCGCGTGCCAGCGCTGGGTTTGTACTAAGGTTGGATTTAAAGAACGCTCTGCCAATAGACCAGTGATCGTGTCAAAAGGTTCGGTGGCATGGCTACGATGAAAACGGATACTACGGCGCTTTAAAGCCTGAAAATGCGGCTGGTCATCAATCAAACGTAGAATTTGTGGCTGAATGGTCTGAGCTGAAACGGGGACCATGATTTCCTTTTCATCGATCAGCCAGTTAACGCCTTCACTACGCCATAAGCGGGTCAGAAACTCATAATCCGTTTCATTGGACTGCATCACAAAAGGTCGAACATCGTAGTCCCGTGACAAGGCAGAAACATCCAGGCTCAATCGTGCTGCAAATAAGGAGCTGCGAGCCTGCCATTCTTTAAATAAAATTTCACTAATATCCCGAACGCTTTTATTCATAAACACTCGGCTATTGCGGCGTTTATGCCATAAGGAAGTTGCATCCTGCAGGGTCAGTTTATACAGCGTCAAAGCTCCGTCGCTTTGTCCCTGGCTTGCTGCTGTAATCAAACCTGTCGTTCGAAATAATTCTCCACGGTCAGTCACCTGATCAACTGCAACCTGACAGCCAATAAATTGTTTTAAAGCGAGATTTGCATTGGTTGAAAGGCAGATCAGTTCTGCCTGTAAACCCTCATTAATCTGATGATGACCTTCAATGCGCTGAATAAAAACCTGTGTATTTAAAACCTGATTAGAAAACTGGATATGTAGGGCTCGTTTTTGCAGATTAAGCCCAAGAGTCTCAAGGATGGTATGAATATTGTTTAGCATCTTATAGTTATTTTTAAGGAATATTATGCAGCTGATTTTATGAAAATTGCCCCCTATACGTCCATCATGCTTCTTATTTCACATGATTTAACCATTAATTTATTACTCATCAGCTCTTTTATTGAGGTTTTAATCTTTTAATGTTTTATTGACAAAATAACTAATGATTTCTGTTATTTGTGCTCACAGAGCAGAATCGTTACTGCTACACTTTATGCTTATATCAATCAAAAGAGCGTTGTGACATGCTTGATCTCCAGTCCAAACTGCCTGAATTGGGCGTGACGATTTTCAGTACCATGTCTGCCCTTGCTCAGCAACTCGGGGCACTGAATCTTTCACAGGGTTTTCCCGATTTCCCTGCACCACCCGATTTGATTGAAGCTTTAGGACGAGCAAGCACATCCGGTTTTAATCAGTATGCACCTGGAGATGGTTTACCGTTATTACGCTCTTTGGTCGCTGATTTATATTTACAGCGTGATCAATTATCACTAGATCCTGCTCAGGAAATTACCATTACACCTGGCGCAACGATTGCAATCTTCTGCGCAATTCAGGCTGTAGTGCGTGCAGGTGAAGAAGTCATTATTTTTGACCCGAGTTATGACAGTTATGCGCCGACGGTACAGGTTTTAGGTGCTAAACCGATTCATCTCGCACTCCAGCATCCGGATTTTTCAGTGAACTGGAACCAGGTCAAGGATGCGATTAATGATCGCACCCGCATGATTATTGTAAATACCCCGCATAATCCTACCGGAAGTATCTGGTCTAAAGCAGATTGGCAACAGCTGATTGAACTGATCCGTGACCGCAATATTGTGGTGCTCTCTGATGAAGTTTATGAACATCTGGTCTTTGATGATGTAAAACATTATTCAGCACTTTCCTTCCCGGAATTACGTGAGCGCAGTTTTGTGATTGGTTCCTTTGGCAAAACCTTCCATGTCACCGGCTGGAAAACCGGCTTCTGTGTAGCTACCCCGGCCTTAATGAAATTGTTCCGTCAGGTATACCAATTTGCCAGCTTTTGTGGTGTAACACCAGTACAAGTAGCATTAGCTGAATATTTACAACAGCATCCTGAGCATATTCCCCAGCTGTCGGCCTTCTATCAGGCCAAACGCGATTTGTTTAATTCATCCATTCAGAATTCACGTTTTCAGTGGACACCATCACAGGGGACTTACTTCCAGAATCTGGATTACAGCGAAATTCGACCAGATTTAGAGGATGTTGCTATGTGTCAGTATCTGGCCCATCAACATGGGATCGTGGCGATTCCGGTATCAGTATTTTATAAACAGCCGCCAAAAGATTTACGTTTGCTGCGTTTCTGTTTTGCCAAAAAAGAACAAACCTTGCTGCAAGCGGGCGAAATTCTTTCCAGCGTTTGATTCAAATATCTTAGATTAGCATTTAAAGACTTACATAGCTTCAGCCTTAGTTACCTAAAAGCTAAGGCTATTTTTCTACAAATTTCCGATAATTATTTTTTTCTCCCTTTCTAATAATCAAGAACAGGATGTCTTATGGCACAGCAAGCATTGGTTCAACAGCAAAATCTATGGAAAACATTTTTTATTTTCCCGTTGCCGCTGGTTGTGACCAATATCCTGCAAAGTTTGTCCGGTACGATTAATACGATTTTTGTGGGGCAAATGCTGGGCGTACATGCCATTGCTGCAGTTGCGGTTTTTTTCCCAATCCTGTTCTGCTTGATGGCTTTTGTAATTGGCTTGTCCGCAGGTTCAACCGTTTTGGTGGGACAGGCCTGGGGAGCAAAAAATCTGGAAAAAGTCCGCTGTGTTATTGGTTCTACCCTTTTTATGACCCTAATTGGCGGTAGCCTGATTGCATTTTTTGGGGTGATTTTTGCAGAGAAGATCCTGCTGCTGCTTGGAACCGATCCCGATGTGATGCATCTGTCTCTGCCTTATGTGCAATGGATGCTTGCTGGTAGCCCGCTGATTTTTATTTATATTATTTATACTTCAATTCTGCGTGGTGTGGGTGACAGCACGACGGCCTTATTTGCCTCTGCCCTGACGATTGGAGTTGGTCTGGTGGTGACACCTGTTCTGATTGCCGGTTATTTCGGTTTCCCGAAAATGGGGATTATCTCGCCTGCTATTGCAACTATTCTTGGTAACATAGCAGTCCTGTTATTTTTAGCCCTATATTTAAATTATAAACAACATCCACTTAAGCTAGATTGGGCTTTACTAAAGCATATCCGTCATCATCCCGGCTTAAGCAAAATTATTCTGCGCTTGGGCATTCCTACCGGTGTTCAGATGATTACTACTTCCGCTGCAGGTTTGGTGATTGTCGGCCTGGTCAACCGTTATGGTGCGGAAGCCACAGCAGCTTATGGTGCAGTAAATCAGGTGCTGAATTATATCCAGTTCCCTGCACTTTCCATCGCGATTGCTGCTTCCGTTTTTGGTGCCCAAGCGATTGGTGCTGGTAAAAATGACTTACTCAATAAAGTGACGCGCACCGCCCTGAGTATGAATATCTTGTTTACCGGTAGTCTGGTAGTGTTGGCCTATCTGTTCTCGAAATATCTGATGGCTCTATTTATTACTGATCCGCAAGTGGTGGTGTTGGGTCAGCAGCTGCTATTTATCGTGCTTTGGTCAATTCTGTTCTTTGGTGCCAGTGCGATTTTTGCTTCGATTATGCGAGCCAGCGGTACAGTGACCGTACCGATGATTATCAATATTATCGCCATCATCGCAATTGAAGTTCCGGCAGCTTATCTATTCAGCCATTGGTGGGGGCTGCAAGGCATCTGGTATGGCTATGCTTTGGCTTTTGTCTGCCTGTGTATCATGCAAGGCTTGTATTACCAGTTTGTCTGGAAAAAGAAAACCATTGAAGCACTGATTTAACAGTAGCTTAAGTATGTATAAATTTAAAACTTATCTATTTTTGAAGTAAATACATCTCATCTTTATGCTTATTCCATATTCATTATAAGGATTTAATTTTATCATATTTTTAAACTCGCTTATTCCTTGTTATAAACCTGGTGAAATACAGGATAACAGCAGGATTTCAGCATGGCCCAACGATAAATTAAACTGGGTGCCTTCATTCCAACGACATCGCAACATGCAGCAGGTTGGCGGCATCCAGCGTCCCGGCCCCAAGAGCATTTAAGCCTTGATTATGCAATTGAACTAGCAAAGACTGCTGAATGTGGCCTGTTTGATGCTTATTTTCTTGCCGATGGTTTGGCTGTTAATTGGAGTCATGGCGCTTCTAAGCATAATAAAAATGTAGGTTATAGTGACAAAGTTGTTGGGTTTGAACCCGTGACCTTATTTGCAGCTATTTCAGCAGTCACCAAAAATATTGGCTTTATTGCTACTGCATCAACCACCTATGAAGAACCCTATCTATTAGCACGTAAATATGCCTCTTTAAACCATATCAGTAAGGGACACGCTGCATGGAATGTTGTGACGACTATCTCTGCTGAAACTGCGCGTAACTTTGGTTTTAGTTCACATCCAGATACCAAAGTCCGTTATGAACGTGCGGATGAATTTATTGAAGTCGTGCAGAAACTCTGGGATTCCTGGGAAGATGATGCCTTCCTCTACGATAAAGAAAGTGGTCATTTTTTTGAGGCCGCTAAACAGCATGAACCGCTTCATCAAGGAAAATATTTTAATGTCCAAGGCGCACTGAATGTCTCTCGTCCACCACAAGGCTATCCGGTGATTGTGCAGGCAGGTCAGTCTGAAGATGGGCGTGAACTGGCAGCGAAATATGCCGAAGTGATTTTCACAGCCCAACAAAGTTTCACGGATGCACAGGCTTTCTACCGTGATGTTAAAGGCCGCTTAGCTAAATATGGTCGTCATGCGGTGACTTAAAAGTGATGCCAGGCGTATCGGTATTTGTCGCCAAGACCGAACAGGAAGCCAAAGAAAAATTATTGCTAGTCTTTCATTTCTTAAATTTAAATATAAAAAGTCCGCAGAAGCGGACTTTAATTTCATAACTTTTAATAATTTAAGCTGATTTCTTAGATTTACCTAACTTAGTGGCAAAAGCTGTGACCTTCTGATACCCCGTTGGCAAAATACGCTGGATTAAATCGATCGCTTTGGCATCGTTACCAATCAATAAACGGCGTTTGTCTTTTTGAACAGCCTCTAAAATCTGACGCGCTGCTTCTTCAGGCGGACAACGCAATAATTTATTGAAGCTACGCGCAGACTTTTCAGGGCTCATCCCTAAAGCCCTGAGGCTGTCATTCATTTTTGCGGCATTGGCAATATTGGTACGAATTCCCCCCGGATGCACGCAGAGCGCGCTTACACCACAATTTTCAATATCCAGTTCTTGACGTAAAGACTCAGTAAAACCACGCACTGCAAACTTGGTGGCATTGTAGGCAGACTGGGTTGGCTGCGCAGTCAGTCCAAATAAACTCGAAATATTCACCACATGACCATCGCCGGTCTTTTTAATGCGTGGCAAGAATTCTTTAGTGCCATACACCACGCCCCAGAAGTTGATCCCCACGATCCACTCGAGTTCGTCATAAGATGCGCCTTCCACTGTTGACCCCAAAGCGACCCCAGCATTATTGAAGATCATGTTGATACTGCCATGATCCTGCTCGACTTTTTCAGCCCACGCACGGACTTCTTCCAAATTGGCAACGTTGACCTTGTCGAGGGTGGCACGCACGCCCGTGTCTTTAATCAGCTCAAGTGTTTTAAGTAAACCTTGTTCATTCACATCACTTAATGCCAGATGACAGCCCTGTTTCGCCAAAAGTACAGCCAACTGCTGACCAATACCCGAACCTGCACCGGTAATCGCTGCAACTTTATTATTAAAATTTTTCATAAGTTTCCCTTATTGATGAAACTGCCTGCCCAGACAACATTTCTTGTTCTGTCGTGCTTCATGCAGCAATTCTCTTCAATATAGTTTTGACAATACTCATTGTCAATCATGATGACTTATCTGTTCAGGACAATCCAGGTTGGTGATCAAGAACATAGGTCTAAATGCAATTTATTGGTAAGATATTCAAAATTTCGGTGTTTATGAGCTTAATCATTCTATGACCAATTCGGCAATTCCTGTGGAAAAACAACAAAAAACGATGACAAAGGAACGTCAGTTTAAGGGACTGTCTATGGCTGAACGCCAGCAGGCACGCCGGGAAAAGCTGATTGAAGCTGGTATTCAAGCGTATGGCACGCATGGCTTTTTTTCTGTAA
>NZ_DEZM01000027.1:0-9746 GCF_002364825.1 Acinetobacter sp. UBA3132
ATATCGGTCATGTGCGTGAAGAAGTATTAAAAATGCGTCAGAAAATGAAAGATCATCTGGGTTCTTCAAAAGAGCAAAAAAAAGATGGAATTTTTCATTTAAAACAAGATGCAGGTGGTATCGTTGATATCGAATTTATGGCACAGTATGCGGTGTTAGCTTGGAGTGGGACGAATAAAGATCTCGCCCATTACTCCGACAATGTACGAATCCTTGAGGATGCCGCAAAATCAGGTTGCTTATCCAGCGACGATGCGACTGCTCTGATTCAAGCTTATCTCCGTGAACGCGCCGAGAGCCACCGCTTAGCCCTTGCAAATCAATCCATGCAAGTGTCTGCAAGCGACTGGCACGATACCCGAAAGACCGTTTGCAAGTTATGGCAAAGACTGATTGATCCAAGTGCAGTATTTGCACTGGATAGTGAATAATTGTGAAAAATTGGAGTTTGTGGCATGAATTTGGCTGATCGTGATGGTTTTATTTGGCAAGACGGACAACTGGTAGATTGGCGTGAGGCAAAAACTCACGTATTAACACATACCTTGCACTACAGCATGGGGGTGTTTGAAGGTGTCCGTGCTTATGAAACCCCGAATGGAACGGCTATTTTCCGTCTGAAAGAACACACCAAACGTTTACTTAATTCTGCAAAAATTTATCAAATGAAAGTTCCATTTGATCAGGCAGCGTTAGAACAAGCTCAAATTGATGTCGTTCGTGAAAACAAATTAGCGTCTTGCTATTTACGTCCAATTATCTTTATTGGTTCTGAAAAACTAGGTATTGCCGCAACTGACAATACCATTCATGCAGTGGTTGCTGCGTGGAGCTGGGGCGCTTACCTGGGTGATGAAGCAATGGCGAAGGGTATTCGCGTAAAAACGTCTTCATTTACCCATCATCATCCGAACGTGACCATGTGTAAGGCCAAAGCATCAGGCAACTACACGCTGTCGATTCTTGCGCATCAGGAAGTAGCACATTCTGGTTATGACGAAGCAATGCTTCTAGATCCACAAGGCTATGTATGCCAAGGTTCAGGCGAAAACGTATTCCTGGTACGTGATGGCGTGATTCATACACCTGATATCGCAGGTGGTGCGCTTGATGGTATTACCCGTCAAACAATTATTACTATTGCCAAAGATCTTGGTTATGAAGTGGTTGAACGCCGTATTACCCGTGATGAATTCTATATTGCTGATGAAGCATTCTTCACCGGTACTGCTGCTGAAGTAACGCCTATCCGTGAATACGATGACCGTCAAATCGGTGAAGGCAAACGTGGTCCGATCACTGAGCAAATCCAGGCTGCATTCTTCAATGCGGTTCAGGGTAAAGATCCTAAATATGCGCACTGGTTAACTTACGTAAAATAAGTTCAACAGATAAAAAAAGGACTCAAATGAGTCCTTTTTTTATGGCTAGAAGAATCTATTAAACCTGATAGAAATCCCGATACCAGTCAACAAACTGTTTTACGCCATCTTCAACAGAAACGGAAGGTTTGTAACCTACACTTTGTTCTAGTGCTGAGCTATCCGCGAAAGTATCTGGTACATCACCGGGTTGTAGTGGCAGTAGGTCCAGAATGGCTTCTTTGCCGACTGCTTTTTCAATGGCATGGATATATTCAATCAGTTTGACTGGCGAATTATTGCCGATGTTAAAGATCCGGAACGGGGCATTGCTGGTGGATGGATCAGGATTGTTGCTATCCCAGTCTGGATTTGGTGCAGCAATCTGGTCACTGGAACGGATCACACCTTCAGCAATATCTGCAACAAAGGTGAAATCACGGGTATGGTTACCGTGGTTAAAAACCGGAATAGATTTGCCTTCAATAATGTTCTTGGTGAACTTAAAGAGAGCCATATCCGGACGCCCCCAAGGACCATAGACAGTAAAAAAGCGCAAGCCTGTGGTTGGCAGTTTGAAGAGGTGACTATAGCTATGTGCCATCAATTCATTAGCACGCTTTGTTGCTGCATAGAACTGAATTGGATGGTCGACACCATGTTTTTCGCTAAAAGGCATGGTGGTGTTGGCACCATACACGCTACTAGTACTGGCATAGGTCAGATGTGGTGTTTTGGCATAGCGGCAGGCTTCAATGATATTGGTAAAACCGACAATATTGCTTTCCACATAACTCATCGGATTTTCAAGCGAATAACGTACGCCTGCCTGTGCAGCAAGATGAATCACGCGATCAAATTGATGTTCCTGAAAACACTTGTCAACTGCGGCTTTATCTGCAAGGTTGGCATGATAAAAGTCGAACTGCCCCGACTGCTGTTCCGCGGTTTGAGTTAGCAGATCTACACGTGCCTGTTTTAAAGCTGGATCGTAGTAGTCATTCATGTTGTCAAAACCGACCACATCATCACCACGTTCTAAAAGCTTTTTGGAAACATGGAATCCAATAAAACCTGCTGCACCTGTTACCAGAATCTTCATTCATCGCCTCCAAAAATATCACGGGTATACACTTTATCTTCAACGTCACTCAGCTCTTTGGATTGACGATTGGTGATAATCACATCTGCCCGCTGTTTAAAGGCTTCTAAATCAGTAATCACTTCAGATTTAAAGAACTCGGTTTCTTTTAATGCCGGTTCATAAACAATGACTTCAACCCCCTTGGCTTTAAGGCGTTTCATTACTCCCTGAATGGCAGAGGCACGGAAATTATCTGAGCCACTTTTCATAACCAGTCGATAAATCCCGACCACCGACGGATTCCTTGCCAAAATAGAATCGGCAATAAAGTCTTTACGGGTACGGTTAGAATCCACAATAGCTTGAATCAGATTGCTAGGTACCTGACTATAGTTCGCCAATAGCTGCTTGGTATCTTTTGGCAGGCAGTAGCCCCCATAACCAAAGGAAGGGTTGTTATAGTGATTGCCAATTCGTTGGTCCAGACAGACACCTTCAATAATTTGCTGAGTATCTAAACCAAACGTTTGTGCATAGGTATCCAGTTCATTGAAGAAAGCTACGCGCATAGCCAGATAGGTATTGGCAAATAACTTGATTGCTTCTGCTTCGGTTGAGTCAGTGAACAGAACAGGACTGTCTTTTTTGATTGCACCTTCAATCAGCATATCTGCGAATTGTTGAGCACGTGCTGACTTCTCTCCAACAATAATACGTGATGGATAAAGGTTGTCATGTAAGGCTTTACCCTCACGCAAGAATTCTGGAGAGAAAATAATATTGTCTGTATGAAATTTCTCTTTAACCGTTTTGGTGAAGCCTACCGGAACCGTAGATTTAATAATCATGACCGCTTGAGGGTTAATCTCGGTCACATCACCAATGACGCTTTCGACGCTTTGGGTATTAAAATAATTGGTTTTGGTATCATAATCCGTCGGTGTCGCAATAATGACAAAATCAGCATTCTGATAAGCTTCATATTTGTCAGTTGTTGCACGGAAGTTTAGTGGCTTTTCACCTAAAAAAGTTGAAATGTCAGGATCCTGAATCGGAGAAATCTTCTGATTTAACATCTCAACTTTATTGTCAATAATATCTAATGCCACGACTTCATGATGTTGTGAGAAGATCATGGCATTGGAAAGGCCGACGTAACCGGTGCCTGCAACTGCTATTTTCATATCAACCTGATTATGTATTTTTAATAGGGGAGCCAGAGCCCAAGCCAATAGTGGCGTTCTCAAGGCGGTTTCATATCATACCATAAAGTATTTTGAGTATTATGAAGGTGTTGAAAAGCGGGGGAGTAACTTTGCTTTAGAGATGGTATGATATGAGGCAGAATGCTGGTGGAAGATGAATACATGCAGGAAAACGTAAACGACTCACTGTCAGGTCAGACGAATACACAGTCTGAACAGAATATTGTGCTATGCATGAAGTGGGGCACCAAATATGGGGCAGAGTACGTCAATCGTTTATACAACATGGTCAAGCGTCATACTACGGTTGACTTTAAAATGGTGTGTCTGACAGACCGTGCCGAGGGCATTGATCCTGCTGTTGAATGTTTTCCTATTCCGCCATTGGCCTTGCCAGCAGGTAGTCCTGAACGTGGCTGGAATAAGTTATCGACCTTTGAACCTGATTTATATGGTTTAAAAGGAAATGCACTTTTCCTCGATTTAGATGTTGTGATTGTCGATAATATCGATAGCTTCTTTACCCATCCGGGTGATTTTTTGATTATTCATGACTGGAAACGTCCATGGCGTATTACCGGAAATAGCTCGGTTTATCGTTTCAAGCTGGGAGCTTTTCCTGGTTTGATGCCATATTTCCGTGAACATTTTGATGAAATCCGTCAGAAGTTTCGTAATGAGCAGGCTTATTTATCCTGGTATGTTGATCAGGAAAAGAAACTGAGTTACTGGCCGGATTCCTGGTGCAAGAGCTATAAATATCACTGTCTGCAAAAAATTCCAATGGCTTATTTCAAGCCGCCTGTGAAGCCGGAAGGCGTCAAAATTATTATTTTCCATGGTGAAATCAATCCACCTGACGCAATTAACGGCGGCGGTGGTAAATGGTACCGTTATGTTCTGCCATCGCAATGGATCAAGGATGCGTGGCAATAATTATTAAGTGTAGTAATTAAGCAATCCGGTACCTATTTTAAAGTGATGAAGTGAATGCAGCAGCAAATTGATATTGTAATTGCCTGGGTGGATGGCAATGATCTGGAATTAAAAAAGAAACGGCATAAATATCTGACTGGTGAAGATGCATCCGATGCAGTCAGTGATACCCGTTTCGCCAGTAATAATGAAATCTACTACAACATTGCTTCAATCCTGAAATATGTACCTTTTTGCCGCAATATTTTTGTAGTAACCGATAACCAGTGTCCAGAATTTATTGATGAATTTGCTGCACAAGGTCTGTGTACTGCCGATAAAATTCGTGTAGTGGATCATCGGGAAATTTTTAGAGGTTATGAGCAGCATTTGCCCACTTTTAATACCCGATCCATTGAAAGTATGCTCTGGAACATTGAAGGATTATCAGACTACTTTATTTATTTGAATGATGACTTTTTCTTTAATTCAATTGCGCAGCCAGAAGATTTTCTAAACGGTAATCATTTGGTGATCTATGGCCACTGGCAAAGCAGTTTTGCGTTGAAAACAAAGTTAAAATATCGCCAATTTTTGCAGCGTCAATTTGGCAAGCCGATTCAGCCGAAGCACATGATTGCACAAATGTTAGGGGCTGATATCCTGGGTTTCAAAAAGTTCTTTGAGATCCATCATTATCCACATATTGTCGATCGTCATGCTTTGAAAGATTATTTGCTGGCACATTCACAGTTGCTGGAAACGCAGATTAAATACAAGTTTCGTAGTGTAGAGCAGCTTAATCCCATTTCACTGATGAATCATATCAAGATTCAAAAGCAGCAAGCTGAGCTGAAGCCTGATATTGAATTGGCTTATCTGAAAAATGAAGAGAGCCTCGACAGTTTTATTTCAGCTTTAAATAATCCTGCAATAAAATATGGTTGTATCCAGAGTCTGGATCAATTGAAGCCAGCAGATGCAAAGCAGATCAGTGATGCCATGCAGCAAAAACTGGCTGGTTATTTGCCAAATTCAATTTTAGCTTAGAGGTTCATGATGAAAGTAATTACTTATCTGATTAATCTGGATGGTAGTCATGAACGGCTTGAACGGGCGACTCAGCAACTAGATGCAGTGCACTGGCCTTTTGAGCGTTTCTCTGCAGTCGATGGTCGCGGCAAGGCTTTAACTGAATTTACCAACTATGATGATCAAGGTGCGCAGCAGATTCTTGGACGTAGCCTGATGAACTCGGAATTGGGGTGTTATCTGAGTCATTATGGTTGCGCAGAGAAGTTTCTGAATACTGATGCAGATTATCTGGTTGTACTTGAAGATGATATGAAAATTAATCCAGACTTTAAAACAAAGCTGGAGGGTATATTAAAATATCTAGACCAGCATAAAGATTTAGATTGGTACTTAATCAATATTGCAGCCAAAAAGAAAAAGCTGGCGAAAGATATTACCCAGATTGAAGATATGAGCATGTGGCATGCTTTTTATTTTCCAATTCGCGGGTTAGGTTTGATCTGGTCACGCCAAGGTGCTCAAGCATTTTTAGAAGCAGGTAAGCACATAAATATGCCTGTCGATATTTTCTTCCAGACCTGGCTGAGTAAAAATGGAAAGGGATTAGGTGTATGGCCAGCCTTGGTTCGACCTGCAGGTTTAGACAGTGATATTTTAGGGACAGTCGCTTCTCAGGGTGTATCACGTAAACAAAAAGAAAATCGTGGGTTGTCCCATGGTTTGAAAAAGCAAAAGCGGATGTGGCGTGATCGCTATTATGCACTCAGACACTTAATGGCTTCAAAGTAAGTAAATCTGTATGAAAAACATTGTAATTAGCCTAAAAACAGCAACTGCACGTCGTGAACACATTCAAAAAGAATTTGGTAAACAGAATATCGGTTTTGAATTTTTTGATGCATTAACTCCGGATTTGGCAAAACCACTTGCTGCGAAAATGTCTCTAAATGTGCAAGAAGATTTTATTACGGCAGGCGAACTCGCTTGTTTTATGAGTCATGTAGCGATCTGGCAAAAAATGGTAGATGAGCAGATTCCGCATTTGGCAGTTTTTGAAGATGATGTGTATTTGGGAGAAACTGCTGACTATTTTCTGAGTCAGTATGACTGGATTCAAAATGACTGGGATATTATTAAAATAGAAGCTTTTGCCGATAAGGTCTTTTTAAGTGGTCCTAAGATAAATATCGCAAATGGATCGCGTCAGATTGTTCAGTTAACGGGAAAAAATTTAGGGACAGCGGGCTATATTTTAAGTCTGAAAGGTGCACAAAAATACTTGGATTATGTGCGAAAGATTCAGTTAATTCCTTTAGATCAAGTTATGTTTGATGAATTTATTCAAGCTAAAATTTATCCTGTCTATCAAATGACACCAGCTCTTTGTATTCAGGAGATGATGCTATTCCCTGAAAAGAAGACAGTTCTCTCAAGTGATTTGCTTGCTGAACGTAAAGCGCGTATGCGTAAGCAAAAGAAAAAGGGGTGGGCAAAAATTCAGTTGGAAATTGTGCGTGTGATTAAGCAAGTGAAATATACTTTAGTTGGTCAACGAGTAGACTTTAAATAAAGTTAAGCCAACAGAAAAGAATGTTTAAATAAATTTGCTTACAAGCATCAAATATAAATGTGATGAAATGATAGGAATAGCTTGAAATGCGTATTCTAGTAACTGGTGGTGCTGGATTTATTGGTTCAGCTGTAATACGTCATATTATTGAAAACACTAAGTACCATGTTTTAAATGTTGATAAGCTTACTTATGCTGGAAATTTAGAGTCATTAAGTCTAGTTCAACAAAGTGATCAATATCAATTTAGTCAGACTGATATTTGTAATGAGACTGCAATCAAAGCACTCTTTCATGAATTTCAGCCAAATGTTGTGATGCATCTCGCTGCTGAATCGCATGTAGACCGTTCTATTGATGGTCCGGCAGCCTTCATACAAACCAATATTATCGGTACTTATACTTTACTTGAGGTTGCTCGAAAATATTGGCTGAATCTTGATGAAAAATCAAAAAAGAATTTCCGTTTTCATCATATTTCGACAGATGAAGTATATGGTGATTTGGAAGGAACAACCGATCTATTTACTGAAACAACACCTTATCAGCCAAGTTCTCCATATTCAGCATCTAAAGCGAGTTCAGATCATTTGGTCCGTGCTTGGCATAGAACCTATGGTTTGCCGGTAATTGTCACCAATTGCTCAAATAATTATGGTCCATATCATTTTCCTGAAAAGTTAATCCCATTAGTAATTTTGAATGCACTCGATGAAAAGCCATTGCCAATTTATGGTAATGGCCAACAAATCCGAGACTGGCTATTTGTGGAAGATCATGCAAGAGCTTTATATAAAGTGGTGACTGAGGGACGGGTGGGAGAAACTTATAATATTGGTGGTCACAACGAAAAAAGAAATATAGAAGTAGTAAAAACCATTTGTACTATACTGGATGAATTAAAACCTAAAGCAGATGGGCAATTATATGAATCCTTGATCACTTTTGTGAAGGATCGCCCAGGTCACGATCTGAGATATGCAATTGATGCTGAAAAGATTCAAAAAGAATTAAACTGGTGTCCTCAAGAGACCTTTGAGACAGGTATTCAAAAAACTGTTGAATGGTATCTGAATAATTTGGACTGGTGTCGTCGTGTGCAAGATGGTAGTTACCAGCGTGAAAGATTAGGTGTAAATATATAATGTCAAATCAAACTAAAGGAATCATTCTAGCTGGTGGTTCGGGAACACGGTTATATCCAATCACAAAAGGGGTGTCTAAGCAGCTATTGCCAATTTATGATAAGCCCATGGTCTATTATCCACTTTCAGTACTCATGCTTGCAGGGATTCAGGATGTACTGATCATTACAACACCTGAAGATTTGAATAGCTTTAAACGTTTGCTGGGTGATGGATCACAGTTTGGTATTCGATTAGAGTATGCGATTCAGCCAAGACTAGACGGTTTAGCGCAAGCATTTATTATTGGTGAAAAATTTATTGGAGATAGTAATGTCTGTCTAGTTCTAGGCGACAACATTTTCTATGGCCAAGGTTTTACCCCAATGCTAAAAAAGGCCGTTAGCCGCGCTAAAGGTGCAACAGTTTTTGGTTATCAAGTCAAAGATCCTGAACGTTTTGGTGTGGTTGAGTTTGATGAGCAGAAACGTGCAATTTCTTTAGAAGAAAAACCTAAACAACCTAAATCTCACTTTGCTGTCACAGGTCTATATTTTTATGACAATGATGTGATTCAAATTGCTAAACAAGTGAAGCCTTCTGAACGTGGAGAATTGGAAATTACCACAGTCAATCAGATGTATTTAGAGCGCGGTGATTTAAATGTAGAATTGCTTGGACGTGGTTTTGCGTGGTTGGATACAGGCACACATTCAAGTTTATTGGAAGCAGCACAGTTTGTAGAAACTATTGAAAAACGTCAGGGCTATAAAGTCGCGTGTTTGGAAGAAATTGCTTTGAATAATGGTTGGCTTAGTAAAGAACAGGTTTTAGAAATTGGTCGTACTATGAGTAAAAATACTTATGGGCAATATTTGATATCATTAGTTGATTAGGTAAAAAGGTGCAAAAAAAAATAATTCATGTGGGTATGGCTGATAAGTTCTTGCCCCCTCTAATTAACTTTATACAGGAAAAGTTTTCACAAGAGAATAATACCTTTTATCTATACGGTGATGAGAATATCTATGGTTTTTTAAAAGATAAAGGTGTATTTTTTCTAGGTAAAAAAGATCATAACACCACTTACTTTCAGCTCTTATTAGAAATGTATAATGCTGATAAAATTATTTTACATGGATTATTTAGTTCAAAACTCATAAAAATATTATTTTATAATCCATGGTTATTAAAAAAATGCTATTGGCTTATGTGGGGAGGAGATCTATATGACGTAAGGCAAAAAACTGGGTTATCAGGTTATTATAAAAAAAGTGTGATAAAAAATATGGCATATTTATTAACCTACCTTCCGGGAGATATTAAATATGCAAGAGAAAAATATGGAGCTAAAGGAAGGTATATTGAGAATCTTGGTTATTTAAGCAATATTTTTAGTGGTGAGCATTATTCTGAAAACAGGCAGACTGAAAATATAAATATTTTATTAGG
>NZ_DEZM01000029.1:0-4030 GCF_002364825.1 Acinetobacter sp. UBA3132
AGCACAGTCGTCAAGTTCCATCATCACGCCTTTAAGCGCTTGTTGAGCTTTCTCAACAGGAATTTCTAATAATTGAAGAATAACTGGTTGGTCTTTACCCAACATTTCACCGCTAGCGATACGGAATAATAGGCTGTAACCAATTTGACCAGCAGCGCCAGTAACGGCAACGCGAACAGGTTGCTTCATGTAATTATCTCCAATTGAGAGGATAGTCAATGCGGATTAAATAGCTGTTCTATCTAATCTTAATAATCATAAACGGCAAAGATTGTACTCCAATCCTTTCGGAGATGCATGTAAAAGCGAATGAATTCCAACAAAAGTCTGATAGGAAATATAAATTAATTTGGCTGAAAAGCTTAGTATGTACCTTTAATTGTAATGTTCTGAGGGCAGGTATTTACTATACTGCTCGGACATTGCTTATATTGGCCATTGCTGCGATAGCACACCTTAACCGCAGTCAGCAGGCTGACACTACGGTTGGTCTGGCAGTTAAACCGGATGCCGCTGGCGGGCAATTGCGGATTAATCTTAAGGAATTTTGTACGCAATGTATTAATCGACATGACCATGTTTTCTTGGTCTGTCAGTTCCTGTGGTACTTTCAGACGATCCGCATAATTAATAATGGTCCGAAAATACTGGCTGGCACTCATGGGAATACACCCTCCAGTACTCTGCCATAAGCGTGCTCGTGAAGCCTCGTCCGGCATGACACGAGCAACCACCTTGGCTTGTAAAGGTGGAAGTGCGGATGAAGTCTGCGTGCTGCAATCCTGTTGACTGGTTTCAGGAAATAAGCCGGAGATATTCAAGGAATAACCTTCCAGACATTTTCGCTTTTTGGCCAATTCAGGATACAGACTGCAAAGTGCGGGAACCATCTGCACATCCATGATATAGCCCGTCGGTGCCGCAAGCGCAGGAAAACTCCCTCCTGCGACTATACAAGCAGAAAGCCATACTGATACTCGACGACTATTCATTAACTTCATGAATAATTCACTATCCCTAAATCATTAATTTTTATTGTGTACTACGTAGCGGAATTGCCTGCATACGTTTCCCGATTGATTGTGCTCCCTGGCCCAATAGGATGCCATAATGTGTCGCATTGGTCATGACATGTTTCACATAATCCCGTGTTTCTAATAAAGGAATGGTTTCCGTGTACTGATCTGCTGCTAGATTCTGTAAGTCTGGCTGCCAACGGCGTGCGCGATTCGGTCCGGCATTATAACCTGCCGTTGCTAAAACAGGACTGTTGCTGAGCTGGCGTTGAATCGTAGACAAATAGAAGGTGCCATAACGAATATTGGTATTCATATCGCTTAATGCTGCCGGATTATAGGTTTCGCCCATCTGACGCGCGACCAGTTTGGCCGTATCTGGCATGATCTGCATCAAGCCACCTGCCCCGACATGTGAACGCGCCACAGTATTAAATCGGCTTTCCTGACGCATCAAACCATAAGCCCATGCCGGATCAACACTGGCATTCTGGCTATGGCTGACCACATAATTTCGATATGGCATTGGGAAACGGTAATCATAGTTGTGCTTATTCACTGTACGATCTGCAGCATAAATAGCACGGTCATGCCAGCCCATATCATGCGCACGTTTCGCTGCGGCAAGCAGTAGATCATCATCATGTTTCAAGTAAGCCTGACGCACGGCCCAGTTCCATTCACGGTTTACATACGCAGCTGAAGCATTGATATTACGCAAGGCAAAAGCACGGCGGAAATGAATATCCTGATTCAGGCGTTGCATGGCCTGAGCAGAAGGCTGTGCGGATTTCGGCGTACCTAAGGTTAACTGTCCTAAGCGGTCACGTGCCAGCAAGTTATGATAATCATCACCAGTGGCCAGTTTTCGATAAATATCTTCAGCTGCTTTTTTTGATGCTCGGTCTGAGCGCTGTTCACTTGCACGAGCCAGCCAGTATTGCCAGCGGTCTTCCTGTTTCTGGGTCACACTCATCGCATCAATCGCCCGAATCAGACTTTCCCAAGCGCTAAAGCGAATCGCCTGACGTGCATAAATTTCTGCTTCTTCCGGACTAAATGACAGGCCATAACTCAGATCCAGATAATTCAGGACTTCACGATTAAAGTTGTTCTTCATCACCGTGGTGCCACCGATATAGCCGACTACACGGTACAAAGCTTTTTGGATCTGTTCAGGGGTGCCTTCAGCAGTACGTCGCACACTCGAAAATGCTGTATTCAGATCACTATCCGCCAGTCGCCCCATGGCATACACCAGATAAGCATGATCAGCA
Organism: Acinetobacter sp. UBA3132; assembly: GCF_002364825.1. Classification (NCBI taxonomy): domain Bacteria; kingdom Pseudomonadati; phylum Pseudomonadota; class Gammaproteobacteria; order Moraxellales; family Moraxellaceae; genus Acinetobacter; species Acinetobacter sp. UBA3132. The sequence goes on from NZ_DEZM01000029.1 coordinate 2,294, forward strand.
GTGGTCGCTTTGGGTGCCGTCCATAAATAGGCTGTCGGATTGGCCTGAATGCTATTAAGCTGCGCCAAAGAAAGGTTGAGGCCGATACTCTGGGCGGTCGCAATCGCCTGTCCAGACTGACCGGCACGCAATTGTGTCCAGAGTCGTTGCTGACGGTCTTCAATGGTTAATAAGGGACTGGACAGCATCATTCGACCTAAACCGGCACAGGATTCCGGTTGAGAATTGGTGGTCAGCCAGACATCTTTATATTCGGCATAGACCAGAGGATCACCACTTTTGGCACGTACCTGAGCAATCGCGCAGCTTTCTGCCTGATCTGGATTGGTCACATATTGCAGGACCGGCTGTGCTGCTGAAAAATCGGCCTGCTTTACTTTTTCTTCAACATAGTCTGCTGCCAGCTTTTCTGCCATGGCAGATTGCGGATAACGCTGGGCAAAATTAATAATCTGACTGGCCGGCTGCATGCCAAGATTTTGATTCAGAATCCAGTATTCCGGGTAGTAACCCAAGGCATCATTCTGCATGGCTGCACGATACTGTTGTAATAATTCAATATTTCCAGCATTTGCCGCAGTGAGTGCGTCATTAAATTGTTCTTCGGCAGCTTGAACGCCCATTGAACTCAGACAGGCCATCCCTACAGTGAATAATCTTGAATATTTATGTGTACTTATAATCTGTTTCAACATTAACTTAACTTCTATCATGTAGTTCGTGCCAGACAATTTTGTTCAACATCGGTGCTAGTTTATAAATTCTAGACCGACTCTACTGTTCTCTTATGTAACCTTATGATTCAGCAATATTAATTTTCAAACATTTTCTGTCCATAAATCAATATTTTCAGGCCACCAATAAAGGCTATAAGTTTAAGCGACTTTCCTGCTAAAATATGCGACTTCCAAAAAATTCATTCTGTGAATTGAATTCTAATTGACCTGATTCGCAGATTAATAAGGTCGTCCGTTCACAATTTAAACGTATTATCCCTAGGAGCCTTCATGACGGTTCAAACCTTCATTCCGAAGAGTGCCCCAGCTGCCTCAGAAAACACTGTTACCCAGCCAGCGCACACCCCAGCCCACGATGCTACAGTCAAAAAACTGTACATTGAAACGCAAGGGTGTCAGATGAATGAGTATGACAGTCATCGTATGGCCGACCTTTTGGGCGACTCACATGGCTATGTGCTAACCACTGACCCTAAAGAAGCAGATATTCTTCTGATGAATACTTGCTCAATTCGTGAAAAAGCACAAGAAAAAGTATTCTCTGAATTGGGTCGCTGGCGCAAACTAAAAGAAAAAAATCCGGATCTGATTATTGGTGTGGGTGGCTGTGTTGCTTCACAAGAAGGTGACAACATTCAGAAACGTGCCAATTATGTTGACATGATTTTTGGTCCACAAACCCTGCACCGTTTGCCGCAAATGCTGGATCAGCATTTTGAGCAAGTAGAAAAGCCAAAGAAAGATAAAATTAAACTGGTCGATATTTCCTTCCCGGATATTGAAAAATTCGACTTCCTGCCTGAACCACGTGTTGAAGGTTATAAAGCCTTTGTATCAATTATGGAAGGCTGTTCAAAATACTGTTCTTTCTGTGTGGTGCCGTATACCCGCGGTGAAGAAGTATCACGTCCGCTGGATGATGTCCTGGCAGAAATTGCAGGTCTGGCAGAAAAAGGCGTACGTGAGATTTCACTATTGGGTCAGAACGTAAATGGCTATC
>NZ_DEZM01000187.1:0-3871 GCF_002364825.1 Acinetobacter sp. UBA3132
AAAAAACCATGAAAGACATAATATGTCTTTCATGGTTTTTTAGGTACTAATATAATATATGATTATTTAGTATGTATATGTATTATATAATCAATTCTAGTCTTATTAGAGAATAAACCTTGTCAAGAAATTTGTCAAAAACATTTCTACTAATTGAGTGATTTTTACACAAAACCAAATTGATAGACTATAGTCTGGCCCTGAAGAATGATTAGCTAAACTCTTTGAGTAAACCATAGATTTATAGCTTTTTCTTATTAATGAAGATTCATAAATTCCAAGTAGATATGCGTCTTATTTGGCTTTCCCAGAGCATAGTGAAACCATAGTTTTATTGATTTTTAGCTCATGTCATAGATCTTAGGTTTGTAAAAAAGCCCTGCGACTTTCTTAACATTCTTGTAATACCGCCACTGCAAACTTTCCCGCATTATCGCCACCTCACTGCGTTCGTGGCTCATGCTTCAAGTTTGCAGTGGCTTCACAAAGAGAATAATGATGTTGGATTTAACAATTATCTAAAACCTTTTGGTTTCCCTCTTAAATCCAATGGTTGCTGCAGATATACCAAGCGATCTTTAACGAGATGAATAGTTATGGAATGTGGCAGGATGCCTACGATGTCAAGTCGATTAGAAGTGTTAATACCTGATTCATTGAGGTACATCATAATCGCATCGTGAATTTCATCTTGGCTTAAGCTGACATGAGTTGGAGTGATTTTCATGTTGGTTTCCTTTGATTTGGGTTTGAGTTAATGGGTTATCCCAAACCACCGCCCAGGAGGGCGACACTTCATTCCTATTGGTCTGACTTCTCCATTGACACAGTAGCGATCTCATAGATGGAACATTCTCCGATAAGCTGCCTTAACCATTCATCGTAATTTCATTGTCTTAGATTAAGCTCATCCATATCATTTGATTATGTTACATATTCAATTATTGGGGAGTGAATTGTATGGTTGGACAACGTGGTGGTAGTAGAGAAGGTGCCGGAAGAAAGTCCTTGTACGACGAACCAACAAAGGTTGTACGTGTTCCTGAGTCTCGTGTCATCGAGATCAAGAATTACTTGGCTAAATCCAAAGAAGCCAGATTCAATGATGTAGCTTCGATCACGTTGGTTGATCCAAGTACCTTCATGCATATTCCTTTGGCTTCAGAGAAGGTTGCAGCTGGCTTCCCTTCTCCTGCACAAGACTATGTAGACAAAACCTTGGACATGAATGAACACCTCATAAAAAATGAGGCTGCCACATTCATCGTTAAGGTTGCTTCTCTTTCCATGCGAGATGCAGGAATCGACATTGATGATGAGCTCGTCGTAGATCGAAGCATTGAAGCCAAGCATGAAGACATTGTCATCGCTCTCATCGACAACGAGTTCACCGTTAAACGCTTAATGATTGAAGCTAATAGCCGTTGGCTTAAAGCAGAGAATCCAGAGTTTTCAGACATACATCTCAAAGATGGCCAAGAGATGATTATTTGGGGTGTTGTCACATATGTATTGAAGCCATTCAGAAAGCGTAAGTAAAACAATAACTCTACTTCTTGGTTTCATTACATGGATTGTAAAAGCAAAGTCTACGCTTTGGTGGACATCAACAACTGCTATGTCAGTTGTGAAAGGATCTTCAACCCTAGCCTTAACGTCAAGCCTGTCATTGTTCTCTCCAACAACGATGGCTGTGCTGTTGCACGCTCTCAAGAAGCCAAAGACTTAGGTATCAAAATGGGTGTACCTCTCTTTCAGATCAAGGATATTGTAGAGAAACATCAGGTACAAGTACTCTCGAGCAACTATGCTTTGTATGCTGAGATGTCTCGCAGATTCATGAAGGTGCTCTCTGATTTTGTAGCCCCTCAAGAACAGGAGATCTACTCGATTGATGAATGCTTCCTTGATCTGACAGCTCACTTTGGCAACTATGATCTGACTGACTATGCCCAGCAGATTCGTCAGCGTGTTTTCTCTTGGCTTGGTTTACCGGTGTGTATTGGCATTGGCCGATCAAAAACTGAAGCCAAACTCGCAAACCATATTGCCAAGAAGAATGCTTACTTCAGTGGTATATGCAACTTAGTTTCAATGGATCCATGCTCAGCCGAGAACTTGTATCAAGCAATTGATGTAAGTGAAGTATGGGGTATTGGTCGAAAGCATACTAAGAAGCTCAACAGCATGGGTATCCATTCTGTTATGGATTTTGTTTTGGCTTCACCTCAAATGATCCGAGACCAATTCTCTATCGTCATGCAACGCACATTACTAGAACTACATGGAGTAGCCTGCATTGAATTGGAACACTCACCTCCTGCCAAGAAGCAGATCGTAGCGAGTCGTTCCTTCGGTCAACGAGTACATCAAATTGATGATCTCAAAGAAGCCATCTCAAAGTATGTGATGGATGCAGTAGGCAGATTAAGGGATGATAAATTACTATGTGGTTGTTTGATTGGTTTCGTTCAATCAAATCCATTTGATACAGCTAAGCCCTTCTACAATAAGTCTCTCTCATTTGCATTGCCTGAACCAACAGACAACTTACTAATCCTCTCTAAGATTGCAACAGCAATGATTAATGAGCTATATACAAAGGATGTTGCTTTCAAGAAATGTGGAGTGATTCTGACATGCCTTGAGCCAAAGCAGAGTCATATGTATGACCTTTTCACTGACATAAGACGAATAGAGTTGAGTGATGGTTTGATGGATTCTCTTGATGAGATCCACCGCAAGTATGGCAAATCTAAGATTGCTTTAGGTGCAAGTCAGATGCCAAATCGCAATTGGAATATGTCACGAGATCGACTCACTCAAAACTACTTTAAGTGGGATGAATTACTTACTATTAAGTGATGACCACTCATTTAATCAAGTTTCAAGACAGTCTACTTCCTTAACCTAATTAAGCATGATTTCAATGAAACTTAGATTACTCTACTATTCAACGAACAATAGTATTAAGCTCCTTACATACATCAATTATTAGATATATTCCAACAGCTTAAAGAGAGTGAAAATGAACAAAAATGTATGGGGAATTCACATGGATCGTTCTGTAGGCTTAGCACCTATTGAGCAGGGGTTTATTGGAATTGGTTGGTCCGAATTAGGTGATCTCTCTAAATTCACTGATAGAGATAGTCTCAAAACAGCTCTCAAAGAAGTACAACCTACATCTACTGAGTCATCGATCAGAACTCAATCAAGCCCGTTGTTCCGATTTATTAATGAAATGAAACTTGGTGATTATGTTGTATAACCATCTAAAATAGATCGTATGGTTTATGTTGGAACCATTACAAGCGACTATTACTTTGATGAAAGTGTCCTAGATGATGATTATCAGAATAGAAGAAAAATTGATTGGTTAACATCAAATGGTATTCCAAGAAATACCTTCACCCAATCAACCCTAAATGAATTAGGCGCATTTATTACAATTTTTAGGGTCAAGCAACATACTTCAAATGAAATCTTTAAACATCTTGGTTTAACCGATGCTATTGAATCAGAGGTTGAAGTTGTAACAGACCTCGAAGAAGAATTAACTGAAAATTTAGATGATAAAGAATTCTTAGCTAAATCAATCAATGAAACAGCTAAAACCTCCACAGAAGACTTCATTATTGAGCAACTACATTCAAACTTAAATGGTTATCAATTTGAGGAGTTCGTGGCTCACCTACTTGAATGTATGGGCTATGTCGCAAGAATTACTCAAAGATCAGGCGATGGTGGAGTCGACATTATTGCTCATAAAGATGTATTAGGCTTTGAACCGCCCATCATCAAAGTTCAATGTAAAAGAACTCAGTCAGCAAATGGATTACCTGAAATCAATCAACTTCTAGGAACCTTA
>NZ_DEZM01000187.1:4006-24623 GCF_002364825.1 Acinetobacter sp. UBA3132
GCGATGATGAATATGCCCTTTTTGTGAATTTAGGCAGCTATACAATTCAAGCACGTAATAAGGCAACCAATAAATCTAGATTGAGATTGATTGATGGCAAAGAGCTAGTAAACCTAATTTACAAATACTATGACAGCTTTAGCCCTCAGTATCGTGCTCTAATTCCTTTGAGAAAGATTTATGTTCCTGATTTAGGTTAAGCAATATAGATAGAGTTACAAAGATCTAATCAACCATTAGATCTTTACTAGCTCACGTATCATTAGACATACATATCTTAAGTATTAAGAGAAAACTGTCATTAGACTACTATTTCAAGTATTAAGACAAAGCCATTTAGGTTTTAGTGGCTTTAGCATTAAGGTATACCCTAATGACCTTATATATCATCGAGTTGCTATAATTATTATTCTTTTAATCTTCGACAAATAGCTCATGAAAAAAATCATTTTCATAATCTTACCTTTATTATTTAGCGCCGATACTAAAGCAGAAGATTTCTTAGAAGGAATATGTGATTCGGCGACAGACTATGCATCTAGAGCAATGTCAGCAAGACAAAATGGCATTAGTCAAAAAAATGCAAGCGAATTATTGGGAACCATAAAGCATAAGAATGGAGAACGTGTGGATGAAATTGCTAAAGACATACTGTTAAAGGCATACTCAGTTCCAATCTATAAAACTTTGACTGAGAAGCAAAATGAGGTTAAGCGCTTTACGGGCAAAGTCTCTGAATATTGCTCATCGATAGCAAATAATACGAATCAAGAAATCAGTGAACTAAAAGCTAAAGTAGAGTCATCACAGGTTACTGAATACGAAGTGCAAAGAGGAGACACTTTAGCATCTATTGCTAAAAAGCATAATGTAGATTGGCAGGAAATTAGCGAATGGAATAATCTGGCTCCTGAATCATCTATATATGTTGGTCAGACTTTGAGAATTCTTCCATCTCTATCAAAAAAAATTATCCAAGAAAAAGCCAATACTAAAGAAAATATTACTCTACCTAAGAAAGAAGATGAGCTTAAATTAAAGAAACCAATTTCATCCTCTACCTATGAAATTGACGATGATAAATATTGTAAAACCGAGAGTTGGTTTGCTTTACAAGCAATGACTCTTAGACAAAAAGGAGCACCAAAAACTAAAGCCCTTGAGCTTAACCACGAAATGTATATAGGCTTAAAGCAAAGAGGTTATGATGACAAAAAAGGATATGCTGAGCGCATTACTCAAGCCAATCGAGCCTACACATTACCTATCAAGAAAACTGAGCAAGCAAAGAAACAAGCTATCGTAGACTTTGCTAATGAGTATTACTATAAGTGTTTAGGTAATCGTTAATTACCTTGATACTTAGGATTGAGCAATTTAGTCTGCCTAATATTAAACCTAACTAACCGAGCTAATTTCAAGCAATCAATTAGCCTATCTATCGCTCTTCCTATTTTCACACCATACATTAATTAAACCTTTTCAGTTGGTGCGTTTGTTTCGAGCCAAGAGTTTGCATAACGTGATCTCTTGGAAAACAGTGCCAAGCGTGGGAAAGCGGGGTAATCTAAATCGCCCTGCTTTTCTTTTATCTGCTTACTACTCCAAGCAAATATGATTGGTATCACAAAGAGACTAATTTAATAAATATTAGCTAATTGACTAGATTCAGAGTATCAGCCTGAGACAGTTCCAAATAAAGTGTCTCAGATTGAGACACTTTGGATATCCAAAAAATTCCTATCACAATCCAATAATTTCGCTTTTGAAGCACTAATAATAATTAGTCTAGGCAAGATGTAATTTAGCCAACAGAAAGTATTGATTGCCAAAAGATGATAAGCATAATCGGATCACTAGCTACCTGACACATGTAGAGTCAATGAATTTTGGTTATTCACCTTTCCAAGTTTTGAGTAATTGATAAGTGTGGAATGTGTCATTTATCTTGAATCATACACTGAAGGAATAGATATGCTAGCAAAAACCCAAATCCAGCAATGCTTAGAGAAGTTAGGTTTTCGACTCACACCACCAGCCAACCCATATAATTACAAAGTATTAGAATTCACACATACACGTCTTAAATATCCAGTATATGTAAAAAATACTAATCGTTTTCCTTTAGTAATCCACGATACATTCTTAAGTGAACGGCCTAATCTACTCAATATCTCTGGTGTATTCGCTGACCCTAATAAACCAGAATACTTTTGTTCTAATATGTATGCCTTCAACAAAAAGTTAAATCCATATACAAAGATGACCCCAAAAAAGGCACCTGAAAGATTTGGCTTGGATTTTGGATTTGAAAGTGAAATAGCTATCAAAAAATTTTTAGATAGCATTTCACTTAAAAATGGAACATCCGTTTACGATAAGAATGATCCAAAAAAACTTGATCCTGAAGATGTAGATGATTCATTTGATGAAACCATCTCTCTTACAGAAAAGGATATTGTGATCAAAGCTCGTATTGGACAAGGAGCTTACAGAAAAGCATTACTAGATTATTGGGGCGGTTGTGCAGTTAGTGGATGTAAGATTGAATCTATGTTGATTTCATCTCATATCAAACCTTGGAGTGTAGATAGAGAGGCTCGTTTAGATCCTTTTAATGGATTACTACTTTCACCCACATTAGACCGAGCTTTCGATCAAAGGCTAATTAGCTTTAATGATGATGGTTCAATCATTCTCAGCTCGACATTGACAGCAACAGACCTCGAATTGTTACATTTGAATCCAGCTTTACGATTACGAAAGTTAGATGAAAGGCATTTACCTTATTTATCTTGGCATAGAGCTCATCTAGTTAAGTAACAGCTAAAACTTATCAAATCTAAAAAGGCTTTACCAAACCAAACTGATTACCTATTTAACTCCCACATCAAATAAGTAATCAGATAGATTGGTAAAGCAATTGGTTTTACAAAGGAGATCTCCATATTTTCCTTATATTATGAGAGATCCACCTAAGGCACCGGAGGTGCCACCAATTTCAGATAATGTAATAAACATTACTTACATAAGCACCTATTCGCTTCTTACCAATCCTAATACTGTTGTTGAATATCAACATCTCTAATCTATCTTTTACCAATCCAGCATTAAGCTCACTACTAAAGAATTCATTAATTTCACTTGTGATTGCCCCCTCTAACCCTTTCGATGATATAAATGCTTTAAGGCGTTCTAGTTGCTTAGCAAGTTGATATAGTGGATGCTTAAACTCTTCAAAAATAGCTGAATCATGTTGACTCAATTTCGGCTCATTGATGTATAGATCTTTGATAAGAGGCATTAGCTCTTGAACTAATCTTAGAGGATCTTTTCTCTTAAGGTCTTCTAGTGCTTCTTCGATAATTTGAGTTAAAGTAGGTACTAACATTTCAACATCCATTAATTCACAATGGACTCGAAATTACATGCAGAGGATACTAAATGTCAAAACAATTTTAATTAAAAAACAATAAGTTATTACTCACCCACCCACTTACTCAAGCAAATACGTACGCACGTACTTAAGCATATGAAATTTGGTATTCCCTCTAATTCTGACTTAGAATAATTACTTTATCTAATGGACAAGGAGGTCCAAAATGAATTCAATTTCAAATGAAACAGCAATACTTAACACCATCGCTAATTGCGTAGACAAAGCTAGTAGCATTGGCCCATTTCGTAATGAAGATGCTAAATCTACATTCTATGTTGAACCAAAATTACATCGTAGATTAGAAGTAATTAGTGAGTACACTGGTTTAACTAAACAAGAGATATACTCCAAAGCACTACGCAAATATGTCATTGAAGATTATTTAGAAGACTTGGATATAGAGTCCTTTATTGAAGCTTCAGCCTAAATAAGAAAGCTCCCAAGGATGGGAGCTTTCTTCATCTAAGCAGTCTCATTTAGTGACTGTGGATAAGCATAATCATAAGGTGATACATATCCCTTGGTTTCAATATCCACTAGGTATTGACTCCACCACTGCATCATTCGCTTACGCTCATAGAGATACTCTGCAACATGAGTGTAAGCACCTACTACATCATTGCGCTCCTGATGGCTCATCTGCTTCTCAATCGCATCTCTTTGGAACAAGCCACACTCACCCAAGGCTGACCGTGCCATCGCTCTAAAACCATGAAAACAGATGTCCTTTTTGGTGTCATATCCCATACGTCGTAAAGCAACATTAAAGGTATTCTCACTAAGAAAAGCAGTTCCATTGTATGAGCTCGGAAAAACCATCCCTGAATTACCACTAACTCTCTTTACTTTCTGTAACAAGCCTATCGCATGATCAGATAATGGAACAATATGTGGCTCTCTCATCTTAGCTCCACGATCAGAGTGCTTGATACCATTTACTTGGTTTCGCTTCGCAGGCAATGTCCACTGCTTCTTCTCAAAATCAATTTCAATCCATCGAGCAAACCTTAGTTCAGATGAGCGAATGAAAATATGTAAGCCTAGCTCCATACAGAGCTTGGTAACTTCATCACCTGAATCAGCTCTGATGCGCCGTATCAGCTCAGGTAATCGGTGTAGTGGTAATGCAGGTCTATGATTCTTAGGTGCAGAGAGATCAAGACTCTCCATCTCTCGTGCATGGTTTACTTCAATAAGCCCATATTGCACGGCATAGCTAAAGATGAGAATGAGGTCCGCTCTAATTCGTTGAGCATTATCAGCACTCTTTTCATAGATATGGTTTAGCACTTTACGAAGATGCTTGGGACGAAGGTCATCAATTGGGTAATGGCCTAACATTGGGAATAGATGATTTTCTAGTTTACGAATGCGCTTATGCTTTGTATGTTCTTCTAATGGTTTGCGCTTGGCATATTGTTCAAGCCATTCTCTTGCAACAGATTCAAGAGAGTGCTTTACCTTATCAACCTTGTATTCACCTCTCCCAAGAACCTCATCAACCTCTTTACCTAAAGCGATTGATCGTCTGTATTCAGCACCCTTCTCTCGAGCTAGAGCCAATGGTACTTCAGGAAATGTTCCTAACTTGATCTTATGAGTTTTACCAAAATCATCTCTCAGACGAAGCATCCAAGTTCTTGTACCAGAAGGACGTACTACAAGATAAAGACCATCTCCATCAAAGAGACTGTATTCTTTGTCTGTTGGTTTAGCTCGTTCAACTTGTCTTGCCGTTAAAGGTTTTGTAATTTTAGCCATCTGATTTCACCATGAAAAACAAGGGAAAATCAGGTACTCATTTAGGGACTTATTTGCCAGAATGACCACCTGAAATCAGGCTAATGAAGTCATTAAGTTTTGAACGAATGGTTAACGCAGATTATTGATTTTAGACAATAAAAAAAGGCTCTAAGTCTTAATGTGCTTAGAGCCTTTTTAGGTAACTGGTCCCGAGGGTCGGACTCGAACCGACACGTCATCGCTGACAGTGGATTTTGAGTCCACCGCGTCTACCAATTTCACCACCTCGGGAGTGGATGAAAGGTATATTACTCGGTTTCAATCAGATGTCAACGCAGATTCTCTGCATTTGTTTAATTTTAAAACAAAACTCATTTTTTTGATCTATAAAGCTGCAATTTCCTCCTTAAAAAGGAAAAAAGTTTATACTACGCCCAGTTTTTATTACCGTAACTTGTCATGCAACTTTCTGATTTTAGCTTTGATCTCCCCGATGAGCTGATTGCTCGCTATCCGCTTGAACAACGTAGTGCTTCCCGCCTTTTACACCTCGATGCTGAAGGTCAATACCATGACCACCAATTTACCGACATTCTGGATTTATTGAATGAAGGTGATTTGCTGATTCTGAATGATACCAAGGTGATGAAAGCCCGCCTGAAAGGTAAACGTGCGTCAGGTGGTGCAGTTGAAGTTCTGGTTGAACGCATGATGGATCAGTTCATCGCGCACTGTCACATTAAAGCCAGCAATACACCGAAAGCCGGTGCTGAACTGTTTATTGGCCCAAATGCCGTTAAAGTGACTGTTCAAGGCCGTCATGAGAATCTGTTTGTTGTGGAATTCTCCCAGCCGATTTTAGATGTCCTGGATAAATACGGTGCGCTGCCAATTCCACCTTACTTCAACCGTGAAGCGGAAGAGATTGATACTTTACGCTATCAAACGGTTTTCAATGACCCAACAAAATTAGCCAGTGTGGCTGCACCGACAGCTTCCTTGCACTTCGATGAAGACTTGCTGAAAAAACTCGAAGAAAAAGGCATTCAAAAAACGTTCGTGACCCTGCATGTGGGTGCAGGTACGTTCTTGCCGGTTCGTACCGACAATATTGAAAATCACATCATGCACAGCGAATGGTGTCAGGTCTCTGATGCATCCATGGCACTGATCAAAGCTACGAAAGAACGTGGCAATAAAGTCATTGCTGTCGGCACAACAGCCACACGCGCAACTGAAAGTGCAGCTCAGGCCAATGGCGGTGAACTCAAAGGCTGGACCGGTGATACCCAGATTTTCATTTACCCGGGTTATGAGTTTAAAGTGGTTGATCGTTTGATTACCAACTTCCATTTGCCTGAATCTACCCTGCTAATGCTGGTATCAGCGTTGTCAAATCGTGACAATATTCTAAATGCCTATAACTATGCCGTAGAAAGCAAATACCGCTTCTTCAGCTATGGTGATGCCATGCTGATTGATCAGGCCAAATAATTACAGGACCCATCTATGCCGATCGATGCAGTGCAACGCTCCATTCATATTCGTCGTAAGAAAAATGAAGTGGTGTTTAAAAATATCGATCGGCTGTGGCACTTATCGAGTGATGCCAAAAGCCATCAGGACATTCTTAATGGCTTGCATCCATGGCAAGGTTCAATTTCTCTAAAGTTTGAAAACACCCTGCCGTGGTTCCTGGCACTCTTTGGCTTGATGCAAGTATTCAGCCTTATCATTGCACCGCACAATTTCTGGCTGCAATGCAATTTTGCCTTGGGTTTTGGTATGTTGTTTTGGGCCTATCTGATTTATGAGCAAGAGCGCCCCATCAATGATGTGATTGAATATTTAGAAGAACGTGTGCTGACGCATAAATATCATCTCCACTTTCAACAACAGCCACAGCATATTTCAATGCCACTTAATCCTCGGCAATTTATTGGCAATTTAAAACGCCTTTTTCCTGTGTTTGAACGTGGCTCATTACGCAATGACATCTCACGTTATGCCAGCACCACATGGTTAGATGAAAATGGACAAGAACACCAAGTCTTGCTTTTTAAATACCACTATGTAGATGAAATTAAAACCATCGACAAAAATGGCAATACCGTCAAACTCATTGAACAACACAAAAATTTGTGGGGTGCATTTGTCTTTGATGTCTCTGTGCAAGGGCTTGCGATTAGCACATCAAGACGTCCATTCCCCTCACCTTATCGCCATCCTTGGCACAGCAGTGATATACGCACCAATCAGCGTTTAAAATTTTATGGCACAGATCCCATGCAAATGGCAAAACAGCTTAGCCCGGGTTTTGTGCTCCGATTAGGTCAATTTTTCCAATACCGTGAAGGCGATCTTATTTTTCATCCCCAACAACGTGTGCTGTGCTATTTAGGGCCACATGACATTTTTAATGCGCCTGAACGCAAGCAAAATATCCAGGATATTTCTGCATTGCGTGGACATCTGAGAACGTTTAAATTAGTACAACTGGAAAAGCTGCAAACTGACCTGATTCAGTTTTTAAAATAATTATTTTCTCTGGGGACTGCTTTTATGGGATTTGTTGTTTTTGTCATTATCCCGATTCTGCTGATTGTTGCCATCATCATGATCCGTAACAGCATCGTACGTTATCATAATGCCACAATTCGGGCATGGTCTGATGTTGCCAGCTATGAACGGCAGAAACTGAAAATTCTAGATGGCCTGCAACCTTTGGTCGAACAGTATTCCAGTTTCGAAAAAGGCACGCTGGAGAAAGTGACTGAACTGCGTCAGAACATCATGAACCTGAATATTAAAGATGCCGATATTGGGCAATTACAACGGATCGAAAGCCTGAACCAGGAGCTGATGCATAACCTGAATGTGCTGATCGAAAACTACCCTGAATTGAAAGCCAATGAAATTTATCTGAAAATGATGAACGAAACTGAAGAACAGAATGAAAATGTCGGTGCCGCAATCAGTATCTATAATCGTAATGTTGAACTGTTTAATAACCAGATTCAGGTTTTCCCGCATAATATAATCAATAACATGCTGCTACAAAAGAAAGCTGTGCGTCCCTTCCGCGATCAGGCCGTGACCCAAAGTTTTGACTATCGTCCGAATTTTTAAACCCTGACGTATATTTATGCGATGATAAGAAATACCCAACTGCCTTAGCGATGAATCAGGAGATTCCAGCTAAGGCACTTTGCTTCAAAATAAAAATAAAGAATTAAAACTATGCTGGATCATCTCGATACCTTAAAGGAAGTCCTGATCAAGGAATTTTATCAACTCTATAATCATTATAGTGACGACGAAATATATGCCTGTAGCCTGGTCTTTGACGAGTTTCTGCGAATGAATTATCTCGCCATTTCAACCGAACGTAGTATTTTTAATGATCAGGAAGATCGTGCACAGTATCTGTCTGAAACTGAACGCTGGAATGCAGCGAAATGGCGTTACCGTACCGTCCATAGCTCTAGTAACGGTATGACGCAGTTTCGTGCACTGCTGGACAGCTATTTCAAGAACCAGCATAGTTTCGGCAATCCTTTGCTGGAACATAGCAAGACCGATCAGGCCAATACACTGGATGTACTGTTAAAGCTCTTTCAACAGGCACGTGATGCTTTAGAACAGGATTATGGCCTGGACTTAAACCGGATTGTATTTTTTATCCATATGCCAACACAGCCACAAATAGAATTCCAATCGGCTATTTCTCTAAATCAGGAAAGTCCATTAAGACAACAGTTTGTGTTCAGCAAACAGCCTGCAAATCAACCTGCTGTGTCAAAGTCATTTAAGCTAAACCAGAACGATAAAGATCTGCTGATTGATCTGGCGCAACTGGTCAAGTTAGAAGCTTATGATTATTTACATGTAGCCCATCAGGCCTATTTACTGACGCTGGAACCGCATTTTGTCGATACCAATCTTTATATCCAGAAACTGATCCAGCATATCGCAGCGATGGCAACTGAAATTGATGGCAGTTGTGCCATGACACAAGCGGAAATTCAGGAACGCATCCGCCAGTTTGAACGTTAGATCACAAGCTTATTCTTCATTTTTTATTCATACAGGCAACATAAATAAACAGCCCGGACTGGATGGAGCGCTGGCGTTTACGGTCAGAATCAAGGAAAATAGCCGGTTTTAGCATTAACAATCAGCGAACTGTTTTTTCGCCTTGATTTGGAACTCCTATGAAGTTTGAAAAATTAGCGCAGTCGGGCCGTGCCCGTCGTGGCCGTTTAACGCTTGAGCATGGCGTGGTTGAAACCCCAATGTTCATGCCGGTGGGGACTTATGGCACGGTAAAAGGCATGTTGCCTCGTGACATTAAAGAAATTAAGTCTCAGGTAATTCTGGGCAATACCTTCCATCTGTACCTGCGTCCAGGTCTGGATGTCATCCGTGAGCATGGTGGTCTGCATCAGTTCATGAAATGGAATAACCCGATCCTGACTGATTCTGGTGGCTTCCAGGTGTTCAGCCTCGGTGCGATGCGTAAAATCAAGGAAGAAGGCGTGACCTTCCGCTCGCCGATTGATGGTTCCAAAGTATTCCTGTCTCCTGAAATCTCGATGGACATTCAGCACACCCTGAACTCTGACATCGTGATGATTTTTGACGAATGTACGCCTTATCCGGCAACGCATGAAGAAGCACAGAAATCGCTACAACTGTCTTTACGTTGGGCCAAACGCTGTAAGACTCAACATCACGACGTACTGAAAAACCGCAATGCCCTGTTCGGGATTATTCAAGGCGGTATGTACGAAGATTTGCGTGATGAATCCTTAAAAGGCCTGCTTGAAATTGGCTTTGATGGTTATGCCATTGGTGGTCTGTCTGTTGGTGAACCGAAAGAAGAAATGATCAAGGTGCTGGATTATCTTCCAGAGAAAATGCCGGAAGACAAACCACGTTACCTGATGGGTGTCGGCAAACCGGAAGATATCGTGGAAGCAGTACGCCGTGGTGTCGACATGTTCGACTGCGTAATGCCAACCCGAAATGCACGTAACGGTCATTATTTTGTGACCGGCGGTTTAGTACGTATCCGTAACGCGAAATACCGTCATGACCAAAGTCCGCTTGATCCAGCCTGCGATTGCTACACTTGCCAAAACTTTAGCCGTGCCTACCTGTTTCACCTGGAGAAATGCGGTGAAATGCTAGGTTCTATGCTGGGTACGATTCATAACTTGCGCTATTACCTGCGCCTGACTGAAGCGATGCGCGAAGCACTGGATCAAGGCACATTCGAGCAATTTGTTGAGGACTTTTATGCCCGCCGTGGCATGCAAGTGCCGCCTTGTCCTGAAGATTAATCTTTCAGTATTTGCGCTAAAGAAAAAGACAAGGTAAATTGCAGAACAAGTCAATTTATTATCATTCAGTTAATTAACCATTTTTAGTTTAGGAAAATGTAAATGAGCCTATTTATTTCGACTGCTCACGCTGCAGGTGAAGCTGCACAACAACCAAGCCTGATGGCGAACCTTTTGATGATTGCGGTATTCGTAGCAATCTTCTATTTCCTGATCTGGCGTCCTCAATCTAAACGTGCCAAAGAGCATCGTGCACTGATTGAAAGTCTGGGTGTTGGCAGCGAAGTGGTATTTGCAGGGGGCTTAATGGGCAGAATCACAAAAATTGAAGGTGACTTTGCTGTGGTTGAACTCAACCGTGGTGTGGAAGTAAAAGTTCAGCGTGCGAGCGTGGTCTCAGTACTTCCTGAAGGCACTTTAAATAACATTTAATCAAAAGAAGTCGTGCTCCCTGCACGACTTTTTAATTTTAAGAAGAAAACAAATGCGTTACCCAGCATGGAAATATGTACTGATCCTGGTTGTCCTGGCGATCAGTACATTATATGCCCTGCCTAGTTTGTATCCAGATGAACCTGCCGTACAGATTTCGGGTGCCAAAGCCGGCACTCAGATCGATGCGGGCATCGTACAAAGAGCAGAGCAATTATTAAAAACTGAAAATATTGCAACTCATGACAACAGCTTCAGCAACAATGCGGCCTTACTTCGTGTTGATTCTAGCGAAGCACAACTCAAAGCCAAGGAAGCACTGCGTCGGGGCCTGGGCGATGATTATGTTGTAGCATTGAACCTTGCACCAACAACACCAGAATGGCTGCAAAAAATTGGCGCCAAGCCAATGAAGCTGGGTCTGGATTTGCGTGGTGGTGTTCACTTCCTGCTAGAAGTGGATATGGACAAGGCGATTGCGCAGCGTATGGAAACATCGGCAACTGACCTGCGTCGTCAATTACGTGATAACAATCTGAAATTCAACAGCCTGACTCTCAGCAACAACACCATTACCATGCAGTTTGCCAATAATGATGATCGTTCTGCGGTAATGGACTTTCTGCGCCGTAATGACAATGAGTTCACCCAGCAGGCTGTAGCGACGAATACCGGATCTACCCTGCGTCTGAACTATACCGATGTGCGTAAGCAGGAAATTGAAAGCTATGCAGTCAACCAGAACTTAACCACACTGCGTAACCGTATTAACGAGCTAGGTGTGGCTGAAGCACTGGTACAAACTCAGGGCAGCAACCGTATTGTGGTTGAACTTCCTGGTGTTCAGGATACTGCTGAGGCAAAACGTGTCCTTGGCCGTACTGCAAACCTCGAGTTCCGTCTGGTCTCAGATCTGAACGATCAATATATCGATCCATATACGGGTCAGGCAGCAGGTACATTGCCCCCTGGTACTGAAGCATTTGCTTATGAATCTCTGGACAGCGGTCGTCAGTTATTGCTGAACCGTACCCGTATTCTGACGGGTGAACGTGTTCAAAATGCCTCAAGTGGCTTTAGCCAGGACACTGGTGGTGCTGAGGTGAACATTACCCTCGATGCTGCGGGCGGTAAACTCATGTCCGATGCCACACGTAATGCTGTTGGCAAACGTATGGCTGTACTGTTTATCGAGAACAAGCAGAAGATCAGCTATGTTGAAGATCCTGCAACAGGTCAGCAAACTGAAGTTCGTACGCCATATACCGAATCTGTGGTAATTAACGCGGCAACCATTCAGGCGGTATTGGGCTCTCAGTTCCGTATTACCGGTCTGGATTCTCCACAGGAAGCATCTGAACTTGCCTTGATGTTACGTGCCGGTGCACTGGCCGCGCCAATGTACTTTGTTGAAGAACGTGTGATTGGTCCAAGTCTGGGTCAGGAAAACATTGATAAAGGTGTATTGTCTACCCAAATCGGCTTTATCTTGGTGGCGATCTGGATGGTCGTGTTCTTCCGTCTGTTTGGTGTGATTGCCAACTTTGCGCTGGTATTTAACCTGGCGATGATCCTGACAGTCATGTCATGGATTGGTGCATCCCTCACCTTGCCAGGTATTGCAGGTATCGTGATTACCATTGGTATGGCGGTCGATGCCAACGTCCTGATCTGTGAGCGGATACGGGAAGAAATGAAGTGGGGGGCCTCGCCGAAACAGGCGATTGTGGCCGGTTATGACCGAGCCTATAACACCATTTTCGACTCGAACTTAACTACCTTCCTGGTGGCGTTCATTCTGTTCGCGATTGGTACCGGCCCGATCAAAGGCTTTGCCGTGACCCTGATGATTGGTATTGTCTGCTCGATGTTTACAGCAATTACTGTAACCCGTGCGATTGTACAGATCATCTATGGCAAAAAACGTAACTTGAAAAAGTTGAGCATTTAAGGAGATCACTGATGACTGAGAATACTCAACCTAATTCAAAACAATACGGCCGCCCGGATCACGAACGTGTTATCCCGTTTATGAAAATTGCTTTGCCTGCGGCATTGTTTTCAATTTTATTAACGGTTGCCAGCATCTTCTTTATTGCCACTAAAGGCTTGAACCTGGGTCTGGACTTTACTGGTGGTGTGGCAGCAGAGCTGAACTATACTAATCCGGTTCAGCCAGAATCAGTTACTCAGGCATTGAGTGAAGCTGGTTTTAATGATGCTGTGGTACAAACCTTAGGGTCAGATCGTGACCTGATGGTGCGTATGCCTGTTCAGGAAGATGTTGAAGCAGAAGACTTGACCAAAGCCATTACCACAGCAGTTCAGCTGCCAGGTAATGCAGCTGAAGTACCAAAAGTTGATGTGGTTGGTGGTCAGGTCGGTAATGAGCTGTACGTGCGTTCTGCAGGTGCGGTTGCCCTTGCCCTGCTGCTGATGCTGGTTTATGTCACCATCCGCTTTGAATTCAAACTGGCGATTGGTGCAGTACTGTCCTTGTTCCACGATATCGTGGTGACACTGGGTATCTTTGCCATGATGCAATGGCCATTCGACCTGACCGTACTGGCAGCGTTGTTGGCGATTATCGGCTTCTCACTCAACGATAACATCGTGGTCTCTGACCGTATTCGTGAAAACTTCCGTAAAATCCGTGGTGCTGAACCATTGGAAATCA
Source organism: Acinetobacter sp. UBA3132 (assembly GCF_002364825.1). Taxonomy (NCBI): domain Bacteria; kingdom Pseudomonadati; phylum Pseudomonadota; class Gammaproteobacteria; order Moraxellales; family Moraxellaceae; genus Acinetobacter; species Acinetobacter sp. UBA3132. The sequence goes on from NZ_DEZM01000187.1 coordinate 17,643, forward strand.
TCAATATTGCCTTGACTGAAACTTTACGTCGTACCATTCATACCTCTATGACGTTATTGCTGGTAGTCGTAGCCATGATGATCATGGGTGGTGATGGTTTGAAATGGTTCTCGATCGCAATGTTTGTTGGTGTTTTTGTAGGTACCTATTCATCCATCTATATTGGTACAGCCTTTGCTTTATGGCGTGGCCTGAACCGTCAGGATTTCATTGTGCAAGTGAAACCTGAGTTTGAGGAAGAAAACGAAATTCCATAATTTCAGCCTTTTTTTAAAATATGAAAAGCCCATCTACAGATGGGCTTTTTTATCGCCGTTGAATCTGTTCTGGATGCAGGATGGCGATCACTACCTCAGCTTGCTGAACGTCCTGTTTTTGAAAACGAACCTGACGTTTGCCATCCAGACTTTGACATTGTAACTCCTGCTCAGTTTCTCGCTGTAATTCTAAAATTAAACAGAATTTATTGATGAACTGTATGCAAAGCAGATCAGCCGTTTGGGCGGGCCGCTGACGGTCACATAGCAGCCACCAGCCCGGTTTAAGTATAGGCTGATAGGCATCGCTGCTGATTTGCAGAGCATGGTGATTCGCCTGCAACTGAATCGTAGACTCTATTTCATAATGAACAGCATCCAGAGGCTTTAAGCAAAACAGTTCCTGCTCCACCGCCTGCATGCTATATAAATGAGGAACCAGAGTATTTTTTACTTGTTCTATCTGAAGCTCTTGCTGATCCAGACTCATGGATTTCAAGCCGAGTTGCTGTTCCAGTTCCCGAGCCGCCTTTTCTCCAATCTGGCGCTTGCTATTCAGTAACTGAGCGACATAAGTCGCAGACAGGCCATAATATTCACAGATCTCTTTGCCTGTTTTAAAGCGCTGACTGGCAATCCATTGATCAATGATCCTGCTCAGATTTTCCCGTCTACGTTCAAATAGTTCTGTCGTACTCATCGCAATTGGGTGACTTCATTTTTATTAAGTGCTACTGAGCACCTTACAATAAAAAAGCCCACCAATAAATGGCAGGCTTTCCTAGACAAATTAATCAGTAGATTTAATTACCTTGTACCAAACGACGGGCACTGATAATCCCTGGCTGCTGTTCTAATCGAGCCAGCAGTTTGGACAGCTGAGCCAGACCTTTGACTTCGATCAATAGTTTCATATTGGCAATACCATCAGCTTCTGAAATGGTATTTACCTGACGGATATTGATCTGATCAGAGAAGATCACTTGCGTCAGATCTTTGAGCAGGCCACGGCGGTCATAAGCTTCTACTACAATCTGGACACTCTGACCACGGGTTGGCTGCATTTCCCAATCAGCTTCTACGGCACGTTCTGGTTCCTGCGAAATCATACGCACATAATCCGGACACGCCACCTTATGGATGCTTACTCCACGATTGAGCGTGATATAGCCCCCAATCGACTCGCCATGTACAGGCTGACAGCATTGCGCCACATGTAGTTCAACATTGTCTAAGCCATCAATCAGAATACCATGAGCAGACAAAGTATGACTGGCACGTGGATTCAGCGCCGGCTTCAGTACCAGTTCAGGTTCATCCTGATCCAAGTGCATATGGCGATTCACCTGATTGATCAGCGCATGCAGGCTGATATCGCCATTTACGATACCAATCAGAATGTCTTCGCCACTCTTCACATTAAAGTGATTGCAATAGTCACCCAAATCGATCGATTTCGGGTGGATTGCCAGACGTGAAAGTTCTTTATTCAGAATTTCACGGCCAACTTCCAGATTCTTGCTACGATCCTGCTGACGGAACCAGTGACGTAACTTGTCACGTGCACGTGCAGTCTTGATATAACCAAGCGAGTTCACCAGCCAGTCACGGTTTGGCTCACGGTCTTTTTTGGTCAGAATCTCGACCTGTTCCCCGGTTTTCAGAGTATAAGTCAGCGGCACATAGCGCTGGTTCACTCGTGCGGCATAGCACTTGTTACCCACTTCGGTATGGACATGATAGGCAAAATCCAAGACTGTTGAGCCACGCGGCAATTCTTTAATATCTCCATCGCGGCTAAACACATAGATTTTCTCAAAGCCTTCAAAGTCTTGAATCTGTTCAAAATTCTCAACTTCTGCCTCAGAATCTTTATGTGCACTGGCATCATTACGTTCCTGGTAATGCTCCAATACGGCACGTAAAGAATGCAGGCGATGGTTAAAGGAATGGTCTGTGGTTTTTGCCCCTTCCTTATAGTTAAAGTGTGAACATACTCCTAACTCTGCCTCTTCGTGCATGTGATAGGTACGAATCTGCACTTCAAGCGATTTGTTTTCTGCAATTACGGCAGTATGCAGTGAGCGATAACCATTGGCTTTCGGATTGGTAATATAGTCGTCAAACTGGTGCGGAATATGACGCCAGATCTGATGTACGATACCTAAAGTGTGATAACACTCAGGTACTGAATTTACCAGGACACGTACAGCACGGATATCATAGAGCTGATCAAAACTCAGATCCTTACTCTTCATTTTTCGATAAATCGAATAAATGTGTTTGACCCGACCGGTAATTTCGGCCTCAATGCCATGCTCAGCCAGTTCACCACGCAACTTGTCGATCACAAACTGAATATAATGTTCACGCTCCAAGCGCTTTTCATTCAGTAAAGAAGCAATTTCTTTATAACGTTCTGGTGCCAGATAACGGAAGGCCAGATCTTCCAGCTCCCATTTCAACTGGGCAATACCAAGACGATGGGCAAGTGGCGAATAGATGGTCAGAATTTCGCGTGCAACACGTTCCTGACGGTCTCGAGGTGATTTCGCCAGTTCACGCAATGCATAGGTACGCTCGGCCAACTTGATCAGTACCACACGGACATCTTCAGTGACTGAGATCAGCATCTTGTAAATGCCGGTCAAATGCTCGCGCTGGTTATTATTGAAATGGTCTTCCAGACGTTTGTTATTTTCAATCAGCTCGGACAGCTTACCCATCGACAGGGTGCCTTTCACCAGGCCATGTACACTCTCACCGAATTTCTCCAGTACGTCTGCAAGCGGTGTGACACCTTCACGTACCGAACGATACAGCATGGCTGCAGACAAAGTGTCTTCATCGACATGCAAATGGGCAAGGATATCCGCCATCTCAATACCGGTATAGAAAGTATTGGAGCGATGCTGAACCGTGGTTTCTAACTCATTTTCTAAAGTAAGATGGGCGACTTCTTCGAGCTGTTTTAATGGGGTCCCATCTAATATGCCGCGTACACGATCTAACCATTCGGTCATATCCTGCAGGGCTTGATCGGCATGTTCTACAGTCGCCTCCTGTGACAACTCATTCAGTCGCCCAGGCAGCTGTTCACGTACTGTGACCATACCATTCTCCTACTTTTATATACATCATCTCTTTAATCGTTTATTTAATTTTCTTTTTCGAACAGGGCAATCGACTCAACATGGCCCGTATGTGTGAACATATCCATCACACCTGCCCTGCTCAGACGATACCCCTGTTGTACCAGCAATCCGGCATCTCTGGCTAGAGTTGCCGGGTTACATGATACATAAACGATTCTTTTTGCACCAAACTTAGGAATATATTGCATCACTTCTTCTGCGCCGGAACGAGGCGGATCAATTAGTAATGCATCAAAACCCTGATTTGCCCAAGAATGATGCGAAAAATCTTGGGTTAAATCCTGCGAATGGAATGAAAGTTGTGCAATACCATTTATTTTGGCATTTTCCGCACCACGTTGCACCATTTCTTCACTACCCTCAACCCCTACGACGCTTCCACTCGCACCAACACAGCGCGCCAATGGCAAGGAAAAGTTTCCTAATCCGCAAAACAGATCCAGAACACGCTCTCCTGGTTGTAGTCGTAGCAAATCACATGCCAGACGTATCATCTGCGGGTTTACTGTGGAATTGACTTGGGTAAAATCTAGCGGATCAAAGCCAAACTCAACATCAAAATCATCCAGACGGTAATGCAGCCGCGCAGGCAATTGCGGTTGATCAATACGCGTCAGTTGGTTTTGACCTGCTGGCTGAATATAAAGCTGCCACCCCTTCTGTAACGCAAATTCGCGTAATTGGTTGACATCCTGTTCAGGTAATTGTGCAGTTTCACGAACTACTAATGCGATTTCCTGATCACCCATGGCCAATTCTATATGACCAACGTCAGCCTTACCATTTAGACTTTGGAGCAATTGTTTAAGACGTGTAACCGAGCCAAACTCCCGATCCAGAATCATGCAGCGATCAATCGAAGTCAGCTTGTTACTTTGGCTTTCACGGAATCCCACCACCAGCTTGTCTTTACCAGGTAAATAGCGTACGCCAATACGGGCTTTACGACGGTAATCTTCACGCTGTGAACGCAATGGCGCCAGCCATTCATTTGGCTGAATTCCAGCAAAATGTTGCAGATGCGATTTCAGCACATTCTGTTTGAGCTCAATCTGTGCATCCGGAGTGATATGCTGCATATTGCAGCCACCACAACTTCCAAAATGTGGACAAGGGGGCTGTATGCGAATTTCTGAGGCTTCACTCAACAATTCAAGCGAGTCAGCTTCTTCCAGCTTTTTCACTTCACGGGTGATTCGGGCACGCACTGTTTCACCGGGCAGTGCATAACGAATAAAAACTTTTTTACCGTGCTTGTCCGCTGGATGGTCCGGATGTGAACCATAGTGAGCAATGCCACGCCCCTCGTGCGATAGTGACTCAACCTGGAAGATGTATTCGGGTTGCTGCTTGGGCCGTGGTTGAGCTCGATGTTTCATGAAAACCTAATGTGTGGAGATGGGAAAATCAAATTGAGTAAATTCAGTCCGTCGCGACGTTTCACGCCAGACCGATAAAAAGTCCGCATGCTGCGGTTGCGTTTGCAAATACTGGATCGTACTTTGTACCAGATGTTGATAATCAGGCAGCAATAACTGTCCCTTTAGCAACTGCCAGCGAATATAGACCAGCCAGGTATTCAGGACATCACCTTCACAATAGCTGGTGAGCTTGTCCCATTCCTGATTGCGCACATATTCAGGCACATGGTAGCCACCATCGCCACGCTTGCCTGGATAACCGAGCAAGTGCGCCACGTCATCCAATTTCTGGAAATGACGGGCATGAAACATGGCCATCACATCCATCAAATCGACATGACGCTGATGGTAGCGGTTCTGATAATTATTATAGCGCTTTTGCGTATCAATTTCGCCCTGATCAAACAGACTTGGCGCAGACAAGCCATGGTACATGGCCCGGTAAAGAATCACGGGCAAATCAAATTGTGAACCATTCCAACTCACTAGGGTTGGATGACGCTTATCGAAAATCGATAAAAATTTTCGTAAAATTTCAGCTTCTGAATTCTGTTCCCGACTAAAGGAAAACAGTTTCATGCCCTGCTCATCAATCCACAGTCCGGAAATACAGACAATTTCATGTAGTGGCAGACGCTGAAAATCAGAACCCGATTCCTGACGACGCAGTTTGGTCAGGGCCTGATCCAGGCTTTGTTCCGGCAGGTCCAGGCCAAACAGATGTGCGCCTGACTTAAGATCGGTCTGGGTTTCAATATCAAACGTTAAAACAGGCAAGCGCATAAATTGATTACTCAGGAATTATTCAGGATCTTGTACAGAGAATAAACCTGTAGACAGATAACGGTCACCACGGTCACAAATAATGCACACGATTACGGCACCTGGATTTTCTTCTGCCAGCTTGATTGATGCCCAGACTGCACCTCCGGAAGAAGTTCCAGCACTGATCCCTTCTTTTTGTGCCAGCTTGCGCATGGTTTTTTCAGCTTCAATTTGTGGAATATCGATAATACGATCCACACGGCTACGGTCGAAAATGGTTGGCAGATACTCTTCTGGCCAGCGGCGGATCCCCGCAATACTTGAACCGTCAGAAGGTTGTAAACCCACAATCTGAATATCCGGATTCATCTCTTTCAGGTATTTAGATACACCCATAATAGTACCGGTCGTACCCATCGAGCTGACAAAGTGAGTGATCTTGCCACCCGTTTGCTGCCAAATTTCCGGACCAGTGGTCAGATAATGCGCTTCAACATTGTCCGGATTACCAAACTGGTTTAGGACCAGGCCTTTGCCTTCGTTTTGCATTTGCAGTGCCAGATCACGTGCACCCTCCATGCCTTGCTCTTTGGTCACTTCAATCAGTTCGGCACCGTAAGCACGCATGGCATCCTTACGTTCCTGACTCATGTTATTCGGCATGATCAGCTTCATTTTGTAGCCGCGCATTGCCGCAACCATCGCCAATGCAATCCCTGTATTTCCACTCGTCGCCTCAATCAGGGTGTCACCTGGCTTGATCTGACCACGCTTTTCCGCCTGCATGATCATGTTATAGGCCGGACGATCTTTCACCGAACCTGCAGGATTATTGCCTTCGAGCTTTGCTAACACTGTCGCTTGAGTGTGATTTGCCAGACGCTGTAGACGTACCAGTGGCGTTTTGCCTACGTAGTAGTCCAGTAAAAATTCGTCTGCTTGAAAATCAGGGGTTGTATTACTCATTATTTGCACCTATGTCGAGGTGCGGCTATTGTATGAAAATTTGCATTTCCCTGCACCCATTTAGCCAGTCTTTTTCAGAAAACCGATCAAAACTCGTGCAGCATGGTTTAAAAATTAAAAAACATTATTTCTGTCAGTAGCTTATTTGTAAATTAAACGCTGTTATTTCAATATTTCTCAGGTCAATTTCAGATTTAAAGGCTTTCATTTCTTAGCATTTTATACGTTATCTATTTGAATTTTTTTCATATCCAGATTTATTCTTAAAAAGTCTGTTTGATTTGGTATTGCGAAAAACCTTGATGAAATTTTAACTGAAGATTTAAAGCGTGCTAATATGCGGAGCATAAGGAAAACACTGCTTGAATCATGTCAAATATCAATAAAAAGCTGTTTAAACGCCTACACTTAAATCAT
>NZ_DEZM01000185.1:0-12543 GCF_002364825.1 Acinetobacter sp. UBA3132
CCAACCGGGTTAGGGCATCCAGCGCAGTTATTGGAACAGCTCACAGAACCGCACTGGCAGACTCATCTGAAGATGCAGGCATTAATGACTGTCGTCGATGGTTCGCGTTTGCATGATCAGGTCTGGACGACCCAGAACCTGTATGCCGATCAGCTCAAGGCTGCACATATTGTCATTGTGTCACATACCGATTTAATGACTGCAGAAGATCAGGAAAGTTTGAAGCAGCTACAGCAGGAGTACCAAGCTTATAACCAGGTCTGGTTATTTAGTGCAAATGGCCAGATTGATATTGAACAGCTCAAGCAGGACTATATTGGTTCTGTTCGTCAGATTCAGACCTTGTTAAAACAGCAGCGTTCCCTTGGTGCAGATGAGGTTGCAGTGAAAATCCAGCAGCTACCTTATCATTATGTGGAATCCGCCCAAGGTTATGCAGTGGCTGGCTGGAAGTTGCCAAAACGCTGGCAGTTTGATTTTTATGATCTGCTTGATTTGCTCTGTGAACAGCAGGACTGGCTACGTATTAAAGGGATTTTTAATACCAATCAGGGCTGGAAAAGCTTTAACTTTAATCCGGAGCAGTTTAACTATCAGTCAGCAGAAAAGGGTATTGATAACCGGGTCGAGATTATTTACCAGACTGAACGTGACTGGCTGAATTTTGAAACTGCGCTGATGCAATGCCGGATTGATGCGGAAGCAGGACATTCTGCTAGCTAAATTTTCTGGCATGGCGATAAATCTGTTCAGCAAAATCGATATAAATCTTATATGCTAGGCGCCAAATTTGAGGATTGTGTTATGGCGCTTAAAGCAACGATTTACAAGGCTGACCTGAATATTGCCGATATGGATAACCATCGTTATGAAGACTATCAGTTAACGATGGCATTGCATCCTTCGGAAACCATTGAACGTCTAATGGTGCGTGTTTTGGCTTATGCACGTTTTGCTGGTGTAGCGCTTGAATTTACTAAAGACCTGTTTGAAACTGATGAACCTGCTCTCTGGGAGAAAGACCTGACCGGTCAATTGATACAGTGGATCGAAGTCGGCTTGCCCGATGAAGATAAGGTCAAAAAGGCAAGTGCCCGTTGCAAGAAAGTTGCAGTCGTGGCTTATGGTACTTCTGTCGATGAATGGTACAAGCGCAGTTCTAAACTGAAGACCCTATCCAATGTGGAAGTTTGGAAGCTGTCTCCGGCCAGTACCGAAGCGGTACAACAACTGTGTGAACGCACTATGCAGTTGCAGCTAAACATCATGGATAGTGAATGGACTTTGATTGGCGATCAGGCACAGGCTGTAATTGAGTGGGAACAGTTACAATAACAACTCACAAGGATGCAAGTTTCGACTTGTATCCTCGCCCCAATATTTCGTATATCTGGAGAGAATAATAAGTTCCAGGGACGAAGCATGTATCATGAACTTTATGATTTGCTGTTAGCAGTCGTGATTGGTGCAGTTATTGGGGCAGAACGGGAATATCACAGTAAGTCTGCCGGACTGCGCACCATGATCATGGTCAGTCTGAGTTCCTGTCTATTTACTATTATTTCCTTAAAAATCGGCGTCGCCAACCCCGACCGTCTGGCAGCCAATGTCTTAACTGGCCTAGGTTTTCTGGGAGCCGGAGTGATTTTAAAAGATGATAACCGGATTTCTGGTATTACCACTGCAACCACAATCTGGATGACAGCTGCACTGGGCATGGCAGTCGGTGCGGGCTATGAACTGTTAAGTGTCTGGGCAACGGTGATCGTGCTGATCGTACTGGTTCTACTGGTCTACGTGCAACGTGGGATTGAGCATCTGAATCAAGAAAGAAATTACGAAATTGTCTGTCCTTTTGAGCAGCATGAGCCGGATCATTATGAAAAACTGTTTAAACAATACAAATTAAAAGTCATTCATTCCAGCCAGCAAAAAATCGACCGACGGATCACAGGCCGCTGGATCCTGATGGGTTCGGCTAAAAATCACCAGAAATTAACCCAGTATTTATTACAGGATAAGAAGATTCAGGAACTCAGCTTTTGATCCATTGCAGTTAAAGTCTGAGGAATTTGGCTCAATCGCGTTTATACTAGTGCTATTTGCAAAATGAAGGATATGGGCGATGACCAAAGAACTAGAAATTATTGACCTGGTGGTGGGTGAAGGTAAAGAAGCGGTAAAAGGTGCACTGATTACCACGCATTACACTGGCTGGCTGGAAGATGGAACCAAGTTTGATTCATCGCTGGATCGTGGCAACTATTTTGAGACGGTCATCGGCACTGGCCGTGTGATTAAAGGCTGGGATCAAGGCATTATGGGCATGAAAGTAGGGGGTAAACGTAAGCTGATCGTACCTGCTCACCTGGCTTATGGTGAACGTAAAATGGGGAACATTATCCCGGCGAATTCCAACCTGATTTTTGAAATCGAACTGTATGACGTTAAAACACGTGACTGATATTATGTGACTTTCTGAACAGTACAATATGTCAGGAATTCAGCAGCAGGATAGCTCGTCGGTTATCCTGCTTTTTTATATGAAAAATCATTGGCAATATCCAACATTCCACGTACATTAGAATTAATAACAGTAGCTACAGGATGGCCTTTTTGCTCAGGTTTAGGGGGATTATACTGATATTGGCATCGTGGTTGATGCTGATATTTTTGATGGGGACTACACGGATCGTGTGGGCTCAATATGATGCTGCTCCAGAATCTTATTTCCTAGCTCATCAGAATGAGGTCACCGAACTAAAATTTGATGAAGATAGTACCACCTTGTTGCAAGGCAAATGGCAGTTCTATCCACGTCAGTTCATTGAGCAACCAGATCCTGAACTCGAATCACAAGTAGTTGAACTTCCAGCTTCATTCAAGAGTCTCACCGGAACCAATGCCACTTATGGCACTTTTATTAGCCATTTTAAAATTCCCAAAAAATTTATCGGACAACGTTTAGCGATTCAGATTCCGAGTCAGTATGGTGCTTATAGCATTTATTTAAATGGGGATATCTTGCTGCGTCTTGGTAAAATCAGTAAAACCCCGACAGGGCAGGTGACTGAAAAGGCACCTAAGATCGCATCTTTTGTGCCACAGAATGAATATTTTACCTTAAGTATTCAGGTTTCCAACTATACTAATTTACATGGCGGGCTAGAAAAGCCTCTGAAAATTGGCCCCTCTGCGACCATTAATCGACAGTTTATGCTGCAAATGATGAGTATCGCCGTGGTCTGTGGCACAGTGCTGGGTGTAGGACTATTTACTATTTTATTTTCCCTGTTTCGCGGATCTGTGGAGCGAAATAGCCGCAGTGTATTTATTTTTGGCTTATTTATTATTTTTTTGGCACTGCATAATCTGTTTTCTGCGCCGCATCCATATGCCATTGTGAGTAAAATCAGTTGGCTATGGGGTGCTCGTCTAGAATATCTTTTCACTTTTCTGGCGATCTTATTCTTCCTGAGCTACATGTACCTGTTTAAGCCGCGTTATATCCGACGTTCAATTTATTACGTAGGGACGGGATTATTGATTTTTAATATCGCAGTAACCTTGTTTAGCACACCAGAAGTTTTTGAGCGTCTGGCTTTGTATAGCGTTATCTATGGTCTGGTGATACTGGGTAATTTTATTTACGGGTTTTATGTGACACTTTCTCAAGGAGATGAATATTCGTTCACTAACCTGTTTGCCATCATCTTTCTGTGTGTGACCTTTCTTAATGATTATCTGGTATTACTGAATGTAATTGAGAGCGTGCATCTGTCATTTATTTCGACCAGCCTGTATGCCTTGATCATTATGTTTCAACAATCTCGTAATTATGCCCATCAAACCTACTATACCGAGCGACTGAATAATAAATTAATGATCTTGAACAGTTCACTGGATCAGAAAGTTCGAGAAAGAACAGCACAGTTACATGAACTGAATACCAAACTGCAGTATCAGATTAATGTCGATGCATTGACTGGCGCCTATAACCGGCGTGCCTTAAATGAAGAAATCCAGCGCCTGTTTAATCAGACCATTCAACATCCTGAACAGACCTTGTCCTTTGCAATGATCGATGTAGATTACTTTAAAAAATATAATGATTATTATGGTCACTTAAAAGGTGATGAAGTATTACAACGGCTGGTTCAGGTGATTCAGCAGGTTCTGCCTAAACAGGGATATTTAGCGCGTTACGGAGGGGAAGAATTCGCAATTCTATTACATGATATGCCGATTGCGGAAGCCCGTGAAATTCTTGAAATCGTCCTGCTTGCAGTACGTGCAGAACAGTTAGAGCATGATAACCGCGGGGATGATAAAGATTATGTTACTGTAAGTATAGGGGTTGCCTATATGGATGCTCATCATCCTTATGCGGATATTCATACACTAATGAAAACAGCAGACCAGCATCTGTATGAAGCCAAACTTGCAGGTAGAGACCAAATCAAAAGCAAGGCTGTGGCAGCCTGATCAGAACTGAGGATAGGTGCTGGAAGATAAAGCTTTGAACAGGTGCAACGCAGGTTCATCCTGCATGTGGGGAGAAATATTCTGAAAACCAAGTTTAGTATAGTAGGGCAATGCAGTTCGTGTGGTTTCAATTTCTAGACGGTCAATTTTTTTAGGCGTCATAAAATCCAGCATGTAATAAAATAACTGTGTTCCATATCCCATGCGCTGCATACCGCTACTTACATAATGCATGCGGATTTCTCCCTGATCACTCACCATCAGAAAACCGACCACTCTGTCATGTACGGTATACACCCAGCAATCATTATATAGCATTTCCACAATCAGAGTGGAATGGGTAAATGCTTCAAGCCAGGTTTGTATACGGGTTTCCTCACGTTGATGATCCATGACACAGGAGCGAATACTGTCATGAACAACATGTACAATTTGAGGAATATCCTGAACCTTTCCTTCACGAATCATAAGGCAAATTTAACTAAACTAAATAATAACGAGTGTTTCATTTAGCAGCATCTAGAGTATGAATGAAAGTCTAGGATTGTTATATTTTTAGGGAATTTTCCGGCAAAAAAACTCTTTATACAGCGTTTCTGTGGCGCATTTGTGTGGCTTGTTTAAATTGTTAGACAGCGTGTATTGATTTTTATTCGCATTTCCGTTAGAGCTAAATTCTTTAGTCAGGATAAAAAATATTTTAGAAGTATTTAAAGAAATTATCCTATAGTGGGAAATATAAATTTTTCGAAATATTTTGAAATGACTAAAGTTGGGTATTTTTTAATCAATATGTTATGGTTTGTAAATGAACTGTAATTGAGTAGATCTGTAGTTACAGATTGAAGATAAGAAAAATGAATAAGAGGCTTAGCCTATGGTCAAAGTAATGCTTATTATCTGTAGTGTTTTGGTGATGTATGTTGCCTGGATAATCGCCTTCAAAATCTATAAAGCCCGCTATCATGGTCAGCGCTTAAAGCCTGAAGCAGTGCCGCCATCTTCCCAAGATCAAACGTCTATTTCTAACGCACAAAAGCCACATGAACTGGCTATGACGGTAGATGCTTATGAGCTAGAACTGTTCGATGATATCGCTAAAATGTTATTCAAGCAGCCCGCGATCATTACCGAGCGTACTCAGGCTGAAGGGTTACAGCAGAAATGGTTGAATCGAATGCCGTTGCAGACCAATAGTGTGATCCGAAAAATGGACTTGGGAGAGTGGTCTATTTACTGGAATTTTTATGGTCAATCCATCGAGTATTATGTGGGACGTTACGGAGTTTTCTATACGCATGTGGACCGGCATGGAGAAGAACATCGATATGAACATCGTTTCGAGTCAGACCATGCACATTGTGCCTAATAAAGTTTTGAATGAATACGGATAACTGTTCAGGTTGATGCAATCTGTTTGGTCTATAAATTTCTTAACTATTAATAGCCCTCATTCTTGTTTTTTTGTCTATTGATGAAGCCAGTGCATATATTCTATAGGATCGAGATCCTCAGCCATATGTCACTGTGCAAATATCCCTGTCTGTTATTCGCAAGCAGTCAGCATGCTAAAATCTGCTTTTGTCAGGAGCGCGACAATGCTGATTGACTTCCGGCAGGCCCAACTGGGTCTTTTTATCGAATTGGCATGGAAAATTCAGGCACAGCCGCAGCAGTATCTCCAGTTTGATTCGGTATCAGATTTTTATAAGGCTACCTGGCTGAATGATTTTCCGAAAGGTACGACTTGGTATACCTCTGGGCTGGATGATGGTGCAGATGAGTTTGAAGCTGTCATTTACTATCCCGGAGCCAAGCTGATCATCAGTAGTGGCGTGAAAACTCAAGTGTGGTTAAAGGTGGATGATTGACTTATGTGCCTTAATTTACCTAAACACTGCATAATGACTCTGGATCAGAAATTCAGTTTAATACTTTCGATATACAGCAAAGTTATCTGATTCTGAATTTGGCTTTATAATAAGCTTCCCCAATACAAGCGACATCCACAATTTAAAAAATAAAAAGGAAAACCACATGGCACATCAATTTACTGTAAAGGCAAACATCAATGGTGTTTCTATTGATGAATTTAAACGTCTGGTCAGTGATATCAGCATGCACGAAGCGGTCTGTCGTCGTATTCCGGCGCAGAACATGGAGATTCTGGTTTCTGAGAAACAGGGTGAAATCTATACCTTGAAACGTGCATATAATTTGGACGTGAATATTCCAGATATCGCAAAAAAACTGTTACGTGATGCTTTTCGTCTGCAACGTACCGACATCAGTAATCTGGAACATTTAACTTCTACAGTGGAGCTTGGTGCGAACCTGCCAATCGAAGCGACTTGCCAACGCGCAGTAAAAGGTGATGAACGTCAGATTGAGTTTCAACTGGACTGGACCGTAAAAGTAAAGGTGCCATTGGTCGGCGGCATGCTGGAAAAACATGCGGAAGGCGAAATCCGCAAATTTAGCCAGATTGAAATCAGTATCATTGAAGATGAAATCCGTAAAAGCCTGACTGCCTAAATGGCAAGAAGGTCAAAGAAAGAGCCCATATTTGGGCTCTTTTTTATCACAATATTTTATTGATCAGACTACCGATTTTTCAAATTTACTTCTGTAAATCAGGGCAGTGAACAGGGTCACCAGACATACAGTCCAGACATAGTACATTGCACCAATATTGCTATACAGGCTAAGCCATTGTACGAGTGGCAAGGTAATTCCGCCGGCAATGGCATACGCCAGATTGTAAGAGAAAGAAATCCCGGTAAAGCGGATCTGTGCCGGAAACATTTTCACCATGCTGTAAGACACCATCCCGACTGTACCGGAGCTTAAACCTAACAACATATACAGCATGAACACGGTTGACGGTGCAACATGGCCTAGGCTGTTATAGAAAATGCCCGCCATAGTCGCAACTAGAAGAGAACCAAACAGAATGACACGCCCAGCACCAAAACGATCGGCCAATATACCTGCCAGTACACAACCCACCATTTGCATCACAATCGCCGCACTTTGCATTTTGAAAGCATCGGCACGTTCAAAACCAAAAGCACCAACCAGCAGGTTTGGCATCGCCAGAATCAGCACCACTACACAGCCCGTCAAGAACCAGGTAAAAAGCATTCCAATCACGACACCGGTTTTATGCTTTGCCAGAACCTGTTTCACCGGCAATTCTTTTGCCAGTTCTTTTTTGGCCTGCATGGCTTTAAATACCGGTGTTTCTTTCAGGTAACTCCGCAGGTACAACGCTACAAAACCAAAAATACCACCGAGGATAAAGGGAATACGCCATGCCCAGTCTTTAATTTCTGCTTCAGAGAACTGTAAGGAAATAAAGAGTGACATCAAGGCTCCCAGCAGAATCCCGAGTGACAGGCCTGCGGTAAGCACACCATTAGCAATCCCGATACGACGCTCAGGGACATGTTCAGAAACAAAAGTCCAGGCAGCAGGAATTTCACCACCAATGGCAATTCCTTGTAGTACACGCATTAACAGCAACAGAATTGGCGCTGCATAACCAATGCTTTCAAAGGTCGGCATGACCCCGATCATCAGAGTAGGTAGTGCCATTAACAGAATTGATAGGCTAAACAGTCGTTTACGTCCAATTAGATCACCAAAATTTGCCATCACTACACCGCCCAATGGGCGGAAGAAATAACCCGCAGCAAAAATGCCGTAGGTATTCAACATGGCCCAGAAAGGACTGAGTGTGCTGGGGAAGAACAGCTCTGAAATGAGCTTGGCATAAAACACATAGATGACAAAATCATAAAACTCGAGCGCGCCGCCCAGTGATGAAAGTCCAAGAGTGTGTTTATCTGCTTGTGAGAGGCGCGGAGGTGCATCCATGCTGAAATCCTTAATCCATTACTGAGTATTTATTTGATTTTAAAAGAAACATTTTTTATTGAATAATCAATCTTTCTTTGCTCAAAATAAACTAAAAGTTATAAAAAAAGATATTTATAAAATGCTTTGGAATAATAAAAGTTGAAATTGAGCAAAGAACTGAACTAAAAAATAGAGATGACTTATTTTAGTTCGTATTGATGTTCTTTGCTGATAAAGCGATTCGTTTAAAAAGTTTTCAGTGATACAGATTACAAAAAAAATCTGCTTTGGAAGGCGCTAAAACTGGTCTATAAAAAGTAGAGGAACTGCCTTAAATAAAGAGAGATTTGACATGACTGTGTTAACCGTGGCCAGGCAAGGTGAGGCAATTTTAGGACTCGTTGCAACTGCTGTGGCAGATTCTGAATTCGGCAGTGAGTGGCTGTATCAGCTCAATAAATCCATGATGGATACCATGCTTGACCGTCAGGGGGTAGGTATTGCTGCCCCGCAAGTGTATATTTCCAAGCGGATCATTATTGTCGCTTCACGTCCAAACCTGCGTTATCCCGAGGCACCGTATATGGAAGCAGTGACAATGCTCAATCCGGAAATTGTGCATGTTTCTGAAGCACAAGTTCTGGGCGAAGAGGGCTGCTTGAGTGTACCGGATCAAAGAGGCAAAGTTGCCCGGGCACAAGATATCCGGGTGCGTTATTACACCATGGAAGGTGTGCAGGTTGATGCTGAATTTAGTGGCTTTGCTGCACGGATTGTGCAGCATGAAATCGATCATCTGAATGGAATATTATTCACTGAGAGACTTTGAATCTAAGACTTAAGGCTTTTTAATGGCAGTGCCATAAGCAAAGACTTCCACCATTCCACCTTGCATGCCCAGTTCTGTAGTACTCAAGCGTAATCCCATAATCTGAGTAGCACCGATTTTCTCAGCTTCACGCTTCAGGCGAACAACAGCTTCCCGGCGTGCACGTTCCACAATACTTTCATAGCTGACCAGACGTCCACCCAAAATGTTCTGAATATTGGCAATCACATATTTAAAATAATCATGGGAAATCACTACATTGGAGCTAATCAGCTGACCTTCAAATTCTGAAGTTGTAAAACGGTGAGTATCCAGCACAATATGAGCAAGCCGTACTTCCTGTTCCGCCAGCTCTTTTAGATGTTTTCGTTCATAATAACGACCAAAGCCAAAACCTACCGAAAACAGCAGGGCAAAAACGACAAACTGAAAAATCAGGTTATCCATAGCTTAACCTGCTGACGGGAAGGGATCTGGAAGCTTTGGAACATTCGGCTCCACTACCACCGCTGTACCATATACAAACAGTTCAGATGCACCTTGGGCGATGTTAGACGTTGAGAAACGAATGCCGACAATTGCATTGGCACCCATCTGACGAGCTTTTTCAATCATCCGGTTCATCGCTTCTTGGCGCGATTCTTCCAGAAGTTCGGTATAGGCAGTCAGCTCACCGCCAACAATATTTTTCAAACCTGCGAGCAAATCACGGCCAACGTGTTTACTACGTACCGTACTGCCATAGACCACATCGATTTGACGGCTAATAACATGTCCCGGGACGGATTCCAGATTACTGAGTAGCATAAGGGATAGAGAACCTGATTCTGTTCCTTTGAAGATAAGAAACTCCATGATAAAAAGCAATAAAAAAGCCCACCGAAGTGAGCTTTTTCAATAAGATCGAAAACCGAGACTTACTGCTGATTTGCCTGTTTACGTTCAGCTGTAGATGGCGGGTATTGAATCGTATCTGAGGTATTGGTTTTTAAACCACCACCCAGAGATTTGTACAATTCTACCTGGTTGTTCAGGTTCGCCTGTTCCAGCAATAACAAGCCTTGTTCGGCTGCATACGAAGTACGCTGTGCATCCAAGACAGTTAAATAGCTGTCAATCCCAGCACGGAAGCGGGCATTGGACAGACGATAAGTCGTATTGGTTGCATCCACCAGACGACGTTGCGCAGCTAAACGGTCGCCAATGTTCTGACGCACTGCTAGTGCATCGTTGACTTCACGGAAAGCAGACTGAATCGATCTTTCATAATCAGACAGCGCGATTTGCTGGTCTGTTTCTGAAATTCTGATATTTGCTCTACGTGTACCCCAATCAAAGATCGGAATATCCAGACTAGGACCCAGCGACCAGACGAAACTTCCTGATTTAAACAGATCGCTTAAGTCAGCTGAAGCATAACCCGCTGAACCGGTCAGACTGATGGTAGGGAATAAACGGGCGCGTGCAGCAGCAATATTGGCACCTGCAGCAGACAGTTGATATTCTGCAGTACGGATGTCTGGGCGGTTCACCAGCAGATCACTTGGAAGACCTGAACCCAAAGCGGATGCTGTAGTAATCCGGGTTACTCGATCAGCTGGCAGTAAATTCGCTGGTACAGACTGGCCGACAAGTAGATTTAGCAGGTTTTGTGCCTGTGCTACCTGAGTCTTGTAGTTCGCTACATCATTACGTGCAGTTTCTACAGAAATCTGTGCTTGACGAACAGGAACTTCACTGTCGATGCCCACATCGAAACGTTTCTTGTTGAGGTTAAAAGACTCAAGCTGGGTTTGCAGGGTTTGATTGGCAAGCTTCAAGTTAGCATTAGCAAACGAATAATTTAACCATGCCTGTGCTACCTGACTGATCAGCGAGATTTGTGTTGCATCACGCGCACTCGCAGTGGCCAGATAAGTATCTAAAGCATTGTCTTTCAAACTGCGTACACGCCCCCAGAAGTCAAGTTCGTAGGCAGTCACGCCTAGACCAACATTATAGGTTGTCGTTGCACCACGACTTTGTGTACTCATGGTGTCCTGACGCAATACGCTGCCACTGGCACCAATCGTTGGAAGCTGATTATTTTCAGTGATCTGGTACGCTTGCTGTGCACGCTGAATATTCAGCGCTGCAATACGTAAATCGCGGTTATTGTTTAAAGCTAAATCAATAACTTGAACCAAGCGTTGATCAGCAAAAAAATCTTTATAACCTTGCTCAGCAACGGAAGTGCCTGAGGCAGAACCGATATAGCTTTGCGGAATGTCGGCTTGTGCCACGGGCTCTGGGCCACGCATGCTTTGACATGCAGTCAAAGCAAGCGCGAGGGCAGATACCGCAATGCTACGACCTGTAATAGACCATATATTTTGCATTACGACTTGTACTCCTGATTTTGTTGTTTTGGTTTGTATTTAAAGATACTTCGAATCCACACGTAGAATACAGGAATAAAGAAGATACCTAAAAGAGTCGAACTGATTACACCACCAAGGACACCATAACCGACGGAGTGCTGGCTACCCGCACCGGCACCTGAAGCAAGTGCTAGTGGAAGTACACCAAAACCGAAGGCAAGAGTGGTCATGATAATTGGACGTAAACGCATTTTCGCTGCATGCAGGGTCGCTTCAAACAGCTCTTCGCCTTGTTCCTGAAGTTCTTTTGCGAACTCTACGATCAAAATCGCATTCTTCGCAGCCAGACCAATCACGGCAATAATCGCTACTTGGAAGTAGATGTTATTCGACAGGTTCGGGTCTTTAAACAGAATCATACCGCCAAAGGTCAATAGTAATGCACCCACGATGCCTAATGGTACAACCAGAAGAACCGAGAATGGAATTGACCAGCTTTCATACAATGCAGCCAGACACAGGAACACGATCAACAGTGAAAGCGCGTACAAGAATGGTGCCTGTGCGCCAGACTCACGTTCTTCCAGAGACAGACCAGTCCATTCATAGTCGAAACCTTGCATGCCCATTTCAGGAAGCTTGGCAATGATTTCTTCCATCGCACGCATTGCATCACCTGAGCTCACGCCCGGTGCCGGTGTACCCTGAATGTTCATTGCAGATACGCCGTTATAGCGTTCTAGACGAGGCGAACCATAGGTCCATTCACCCGTTGCGAATGCAGAGAACGGTACCATTTCGCCACGGTTGTTACGAACATACCACTGGTTCAGGTCTTCCGGCATCATACGAGAGCTGGCTTCACCCTGAACGTACACTTTTTTCACACGACCACGGTCAAGGAAGTCGTTGATGTACGAACCACCCCACGCCATGCTCATGGTGCTGTTAATTTCAGAAATGCTGACACCTAAAGCACCGGCTTGTGCATGATCGACAATCACACGG
>NZ_DEZM01000221.1:0-1797 GCF_002364825.1 Acinetobacter sp. UBA3132
ATCGACACAATAATTCACATATTCGACAGTTTCCTGATCAGTTTCATCGCTTGGCAAACCCATTAAAATGCGCCATTCCATATTTCTTAAAATACCGAAATACAATTGTGCAGAAAATAATGGATTTGGACAGCTAAGTAGTCCTTTGGCATGTGCCTGTGATAAAACTTCAGCAATCGAGTGCTGGATATGTTTTGGCCCCTGTTCATGAATATGTCGAGCAATATCCAGATTGCGTCCACTTTGTTCCAGCACAAGATGCATAAATGCGGCATTTTCCGGCTGTTTGATATGCTGGTAGAAGTTCAGCAAGGTCTGAATCAAATAGCTTCTAAAGTCTTTAGAACTGTCTAAAGAGAAGGGCAGACAGATATCTTTAAAGAACTGGGTACGGCGATAATCACAAATCGACTTAAATAGGCCTTCTTTATTGCCAAAGTATTTATAAATAGACGCCTTGGAGCCACCGGCATGATTGACAATATCATCCAGTGATACAGCATCATAACCATGTTCCAGGAATAGCTCTGTTGCACTGATCAAAAGGGCGAGACAGCGCTCATGACCACGCTTGGTCTGTGGCACATCTTTGGCTAAGGGTTCCAGTTGAACGAGATCCTGCATATTGACGACTAAATCAGCACTTTTCGATTATTTCAGTTGCCATCATAACAAAGTTGTGCGCACATTTCATGGAGACTGCTGTATCTATTATCTCGACTAAGATTTATGCTAAATCTATCCGCATTATTTGACTAAAGTTTTAGAGTTTTTATTCTATCAGACCATGGATTGAGCATTTTGAATAGGTATACTCGAACTTCAATAATTATAGCCAACACTGTGGAAAGGGAAGATGACACAACAAATGTCTGCAGGTTTAAAGTTTAGAGAAGCATTAGAAACTGAGAAACCACTACAAATCATTGGAACCGTAAATGCCTATGCAGCCATGATGGCGAAACAGGTCGGTTATAAAGCCCTTTATGTCTCTGGTGCCGGTGTGGCCAATTATTCTTATGGATTGCCTGACCTGGGTATGACCAGTCTTGATAATGTCCTCGAAGATGTACGCCGTATTACTGAACGTGTGGATACGCCATTACTGGTAGATATTGATACAGGCTGGGGTGGCGCATTTAATATTGCTCGTAGCATTAAGCAGATGATTGCAGCTGGCGCAGCAGCCGTGCATATTGAAGACCAGGTAGCACAAAAGCGTTGCGGCCACCGTCCAAATAAAGAAATCGTATCGCAACAGGAAATGGTAGACCGGATCAAGGCGGCAGTGGATGCCAAAACGGATTCTAACTTTGTAGTCATGGCACGTACCGATGCCTTGCAAAAAGAAGGCTTACAGGCTGTGATTGATCGTGCTTGTGCCTGTGTAGAGGCGGGTGCGGATGCGATCTTTGCTGAGGCAATGACGGACATCACTATGTATAGAACAGTCTGCGATGCGGTGGGTGTACCTATTTTGGCAAATATCACCGAATTTGGTGATACACCATATTACACCACAGAAGAACTGGCTGAGCAGGGCATTCGTATGGTGCTATATCCACTGTCGGCTACCCGTGCAATGCAAAAGGCTGCTTTGGAAGTGATGCAGTCGATCCGTCAAAACGGTACTCAAGTAAATGTACTGGACAAAATGCAGCAACGAAAAGAACTCTACGAATTTTTAGATTATCACAGCTTCGAAGACACATTAGATAAACTGTTTAAGCAGGAGAATTAAAACAATGGCTGAAGGAAAAGTACTCACCGGCGCAGGATTGCGTGGACAAGTTGCAG
>NZ_DEZM01000221.1:1884-5373 GCF_002364825.1 Acinetobacter sp. UBA3132
CGCTCTTCTTGCGTGGACAAGTTGCAGGGAAAACGGCACTTTCAACAGTAGGCAAAAGCGGTGCAGGACTGACATATCGTGGTTACGATGTGCAGGATCTGGCAGAACACTGCCAGTTTGAAGAAGTGGCTTATCTGATTTTCTTTGGTGAATTGCCAACTGCTGAACAGCTTGCAGCGTATAAAGCCAAACTTAAGTCATTACGTCGCCTTCCACAAGCACTGAAAGAAGTGCTGGAACGCATTCCGGCGGACTCGCATCCAATGGATGTGATGCGTACCGGCGTCTCCATGCTGGGCAATCTGGAAACAGAAAAGTCTTTTGCTGAACAGCAGGATGTAGCGGATCGTATTCTGGCAACGCTACCCGCGATTATCTGTTACTGGTATCGCTATAGCCATGACGGCATCCGTATTGATGAAAATACCGATGATGATTCAATCGGTGCTCAATTCCTGCACTTACTGCGTGGTGAAAAGCCAAATGCGCTGCATGAGCAGGTGATGAATGTATCACTGATTCTATATGCAGAGCATGAATTCAATGCTTCAACTTTCACTGCACGCGTATGTGCATCGACATTGTCTGATTTGCATTCTTGTATTACCGGTGCGATTGGCTCACTACGTGGTCCCCTGCATGGTGGTGCCAATGAAGCCGCGATGGATATGATTGAAAACTGGAGGTCGCCAGAAGAAGCTGAGCGTGAAATGCTGGGTATGCTGGAACGTAAAGAAAAGATTATGGGCTTCGGTCATGCAATCTACAAAGACAATGATCCGCGTAATGGCATTATCAAGCAGTGGTCAGAGAAGCTGGCGAAAGATGTAGGCGACACCGTACTTTATCCAGTCTCAGTCCGTTGTGAAGAAGTCATGTGGCGTGAGAAAAAATTATTCTGTAATGCTGATTTCTTCCATGCATCTGCTTATCACTTCATGGGTATTCCAACCAAACTGTTTACACCGATCTTTGTGATGTCACGGGTTACCGGTTGGGCAGCGCATGTGATGGAACAGCGCGCAGATAACCGTATTATCCGTCCGAGCGCAGACTATACGGGTCCGGAACTACGCAAAGTGATTCCAATTGCTGAGCGCGGCGCCGTAGCAGTTTAAGGTGCAGATATCATAAAAAAATAAGGTCTCCAGTCAGACCTTATTTTTTTATAGGTTATATTTATTTAATCTTCATTTAATGGCTGAGCAGGGCGGGATCTTCAATGTGATACCCGGTTTCAAATTGAATGCCTAAATATTTTACAGTGACCAGTAATTTATCCTGTTTCGGAATTTTATAGATCTGATTTAACCTTAAATCGGGTTTATAGCTGATAGCCTGTTGTATTGGACTCTTATAGTGACCTGATTCAATCCGATATTGATAGGTCCATTTAGGTACGCTTTGTTTCGGATCATGCCATACAGGTGCAGTGCCTTTTCTGGTCTTTAGTAACTTGAGCTGAATATTCTGCTTCGGAAGAGGAACTACCGGAGTCAAACGTTTCTTGATTTTGGCAATTTCCTGATCAAACTTCTTGCTATTCTGATCATAGTCAATTTTCTTGGTTTTAGGATTGATATATAGGGAGTTGACCTGAATCAGCTGGTTTGGCATCTTGGATTTAAAATTATAATAATACAGTTGAGGCAGACGTCCACGCCCATCCAGATAATGGCGCAACAGATATAGTTTTTGGTCCTTGGCTTCATAACCCAAAACTTCAAGGTTTTGTGGGCCACCCACCGTCGCAAGGCTCAATGGACTAAGTAAGACAAATACCAAGTAAAAACAAACTAATATTGGCTTTCATCATTATCCTCATCCACTAATTTTTTATAAAGACGCGAAATTAAGCAGTTTTGCTATCAATTAAATCCATCATTTGATCAGCAATCTGTTCCGTCAATATATCCAGGCGTTCCTCAGGTGTACCATCAATCAGATAGCGATAATCATAAGTTTGACCTTTATAGAAAACCGAAACAAAAAACGTTCCTACCGGCTTTTCTTTACATTCACTGCCACCAGGTTTGAGTAAGCCGGTACAAGCTACGATCAAATCAGCTTCTTGAAACAGCTTCTGGCCGGTAATCGCAAGCGCATTCGTCACTTCCGGGGATTCAGGTGAATATTTATCAATTAAATCCTGAGGTACCCCTAAAATTGACATTTTCAGATTGGCATCATAACAAACCAGTCCACCGAGTAAAATTTGTGCACCACATTCTTTATAAAGCGAGAACTGGCTGCTTAAATAGCCTGAGCTTGCACTTTCTACAAAAGCAACTTTCAGTTTTTTTTGTTCGAGTAAATCACAACATTCTTTTAACATGGCTATCATTTTTATTTGCGGGTGATATACTCAATGTATAGACGAAATGCGGATTCTTCAATCACCCTTACGATTGTATACATTTATACAAAACATGCTGTTAAAAGCTAAATATGAGATACAAATGTTCAAAATTCAACGAATGAGTGTGTTTGACCAAGAGTTAAGCAAAATTTGCATTTAACGGTATCATCTCAGCTTAAACAGTGGTAAAAATAAAAATAAAGTGCTTGATGAAAGTAGGTTGTTAAAATGAAAACTACAGTTAAATATGTAGTCCTGAAAAGTCTGGACTATCAGTTGGGTACCCCTTTATTTCAGGAAGAAATTGATGCGGATGCACAGTATTTTGATCAGATTCCTACGATTATTACCTACCAGAATTTAAAATTAAAGGTGAAAAGCAAGGAGTTAAAACGTTTGCAATTACCCGATGAAAAAGAAGATACCCAAACGATTATTGTAAAAATGGTCGTGATTTAATTAATAATTTGAATAAGATTAAAAAACCTCTTTTTTAGAGGTTTTTTAATAAACTGTTAGATAACAATATATTATAAAATGTTTGCTTACTTATTTTTATTTATTATTATGTTTAATTAAAGTGTTTATAATGCATTAATTAATATCTTAAAAGGGTTACTTTTTTTGTTTTTGTTCCTCGTTTTAATCATATATTAATAATTAAAAATAAAATTTCCCTTCATTTTTAGGGGAATATCATGAAAAACTTTTATCAGCGGCGATTCCTTTGGTTTTTATTTTTGGTCTTTTTGCATAAGTGAATGTATTGATCAATCTTCAGATGGTTACAGATTGCGGAAACTATGTCGTAGCGCATGGGATTGACGATTATGCTTATATACAAAATTATAATATGATGGAAAGATATACTAATTGACTTAACTATATTTAGACTAGAATGATCGGTAATTGGGTCTTCGCCCCATACTTAACCCAATTGTTTAATCTTCTCAAAAATGACTTATATTTTAATTGAGTGTATAACCAATTTTTGATCTTCCCTGTATAAAGTATTTAGAATCTTTATATAGGTTTTGATGTCTTGAAAAAATATTAAATCTAAGTTTTATAGTTAATAATTTTACGAATTATAAATAAAATATTTATATTTTAAAAAATTAGAATTTTGC
>NZ_DEZM01000222.1:0-13872 GCF_002364825.1 Acinetobacter sp. UBA3132
GCTGCTTTACTTGGCTCATGGTTTACTCCAGATTTTGGTTGGCAGATCATGTTCTTTATCGCGGGAATTCCACTGTTTTTATTACCAATTATTTGGAAATTTTTACCTGAATCTATCTCATTTATGGTGAAACAAAACCGCCAAACGGAAGCACGAGAGATTGTGCGTCGTATGGCACCAGATTTAAAAGTAACTGAAAATACAGTATTCACTTTACCTCAGGAAAATGTACCTGAAGCTGCGAACGTGGTTAGCCTGTTCCGCCGCGGTCGTGCAGTCAATACATTATTGTTCTGGGTAGCATTCTTCACTTGCTTGCTGACGATGTATGCACTGAGCAGCTGGTTGCCAAAACTAATGATGGCTGCGGGCTACTCAATGGACAACAGTTTGATGTTTATGATGGTCATGAACGTGGGTGCAGTAGTTGGTATCGTCGGCGGTGGTATTCTGGCTGACCGTTTCCACCTGAAACCAGTACTGATGTTCCTGGGTATTATGGGTGCGATTGTGATGAGTTCAATGGGCTTTGCATCTAACCAGTTCTTACTTTATATCCTGGTGTTCCTAGCTGGTGCAGCGTCAATCGGTTCACAAATGTTGCTATACAGCTATGTAGCGCAGTACTACCCACTGGCAGTACGTTCTACAGGTATTGGCTGGTCTTCTGCGATTGGTCGTATGGGTGCGATTGTAGGCCCAATCCTGATTGGTGGCTTACTGGGTATGAACCTGCCTGCACACTTCAACTTTATGGCAGTCGGTTTACCGGTACTGATTACAGCAATTGCTGTTGCGTTAATCATGCATGACAATGAATCTGAAAAGATTGGTTCAGCAGAGACAGTTGCTGTAAAAGCTTAAAACCAAGTTTGAAAATAAGAAGCCTCCGAAAGGGGGCTTTTTTATGCTATAAAAGATTAATTTTTAAATATAAATTTCAAAAGATGAGTGAAGAACAATTAATAGCTGAAGCAATTTTGCAGCTTAAACAAGAATCGAATGTAATTAAAGATTATATTTTTCCTATAGCAATGGCTTTGTTCTCTTCACTTATTGGTGCATGTATTGGTTATTTAATTTATCTACGACAAGATAAACTAGTAAATGAAAAGAGAAAATTAGATGTTCTCAATAAATGGATATTAGTTGCTGATGAAATTCATCAATCATTATTAGCTTTAAAATTTAATTATCATGGAAGTTTAACATCTCATCCATATCAGCGCTTTTTAGCTATTCCCTCAATTATTGGAACTAATAAAAAATATCAGTTCGATTATTATGAACTAGCTTTTATTACAGATTTTAAAAGTAATAATAAATGGTTAAATGTTGGTTATTTAAGATCTCTTTTTTCGAATTACGAGACATTACTTTCAATGTGGGAGATTAGAAATGAATTTAACGAAAAAGTGCGTATTCAATTTTTAACTTCTAAAAGTGAGAATAAAGCATATGTCGATTTAGATGATGCTGAAATTGAGATGTATATAGATCAAGGAGATTTATCTTTTTTAATTGATATTACAGAACGATGCTTACGTCTTACAGATGATTTAATTACCGAATTTTATAATTTTTTTAATGAGTTTCCATGTGCTATTGCAAATAAGGTAGATCTAAAATTAATTAAAAATTATGGATTTATAATCGCATTTGATATGGGGAAGAACAAAGCGATTGAACCATTATTGGTTGACAGTCCTTTACCAGATTACGAAAAAATTTCAGAGCTTTCAGGACGATCTATTGAAGAACTTATGGCAAGATATAGTTCATTATTTAAGTAATAAAATAGTGAGTAAAACATATGGAATTCAATTCTATCTCCCCAATCCCTGAAGATGATGAAGAACTTCATCTTCCTGAACTGGTGTACTGGGCTTCAGTCGGCGACGCTGAACAGGTTGAGCAGGGCTTACAGGAAGGTCTAAACGTTAACTCAGCTGATGAAGAAGGCTATAGCGCTTTACAGGCAGCAGCTGAAAATGATCATCTTGAAGTGGTGAAGTTACTGGTGAGTAAAGGCGCAGATGTCGATCATCGCAGTACTTACACTGCTTTAGAACTGGCTGAAATGGCAGGCAATAAAGATGTCGTGGAATATTTAAAAAGCCTGAAAGGCAGTATTCCTAAATAAAAAGAATAAAAAAAGAAACCCCACAAGCTGGGGTTTCTTTTTGAGAATGGTTTAGGATTACGGAATAATATCCATATCCGCTTCCAGTTCTTCCACAATTGTAGTATTAAAAGCCGGTAAATCATCCGGATTACGTGAAGTAATCAGCACCCAGCCATTGGTATTGCAACGGTGTACTTCTTCATCGACCCATTTTGCACCGGCATTCTCTAGATCCAGCTTGATACTCTTATAAGAAGTCAGGTTTTTATCTTTGACGCGACCCGCATCAATCAGTGCCCATGGACCATGACAGATTGCCGCAATCGGTTTCTGGTTATCGGCAAAGTACTGGATGATGCGTTGAGCATCTTCATTGATACGTAATTTATCCGCATTCACTGTTCCGCCAGGAATCACCAGCAGATCATAATCTTCTACACTGACTTCATGCATGGTTGTATCAGGTGTGTATTGTGCACTTGGCTTGCTGTCGGCTTCCATGGTGTGGACGTCTTCATTTTTTTCTGCAGCATGAATCACCACAAAACCATGTGACTGCAAGAAATCCAGGGGCTGGACTAATTCATCGTGTTCAATGCCTTCGTTCGAGGTGATAATCAGAACTTTCTTGACCATGATTGTAAATCTCAATATCTGCAGGGGTCTTTAGCTTAGCAATAAGGCATTTTTAGAAATGTTGCTTTTTTAGCCGAGGACTGTAAGCATTTATAGAAGAAAAGCCTGAGAGAACAACAGAGAAAAACAATAGATGGAAAAAAGCCCCGATATCCTATCGGGGCTTTTTCCGTATTTCGTGATTTAGGTATAACTCCTGTAGTACCTCACGTCCTGGTGCATCTGCTTATTTTTGTTTTTATGTTTTGGAGCATCCTGCTCTCTATGGGTTTAAGATACTGCAGCTTAATGTAGCTTGAAAGACGCAGATAACAGCTTATGTTGTACGCCTGGGCTTACAGGATTTAAGTAGTTTTCTGTAAGTCATTCTTTTCATTAAAAGTGTATATCTAAGCCGATATAAGGACCTTTAAATTCTAGTTGAAGATCCGGTGCATTATTTTGCTCAGCATCAATTTTCATCATGCGATAACCCAGTTTAGCACCGAGGTCTACCGCTAGATTATCAATAAAGTCGTACTGAAGTTCAGCTTGTACATCGGTCTTTTTAGTGTCGCTGCCATGGCTGTAAACAGCTTCAGCTTTGGCGCTCATCCCGGTAAATGGCAGTTTGACACCTGCTGTTGCGTAGAGCAGAGGGCTGTATTCATCCAGATCATATTGGCTTAAAGCACCGGCGTTCAGGTTTTTCACCGTACCATCTAAGTTTGTTAAGCCGACACCGACATCCGCATGCACAACCGTATCCAGCAATTCGTAATACAGAATATAGTCAATATTGTTCAGCTCGATATCTGAAGCATTAAGTACAGTGCTTTGCTCGCTGTTGCTGTCGAGATTTACATATTTGATTTTCGCATTTGGCAACAACGGTACCGGATGTTCCAAAGCTACAGACAGCTGTGCCGTACCTTGACGGTCCAGATCATGTTTATTGGCATTGTCAGACTGGCTATATCCGTCAAAATTCCAGTAGCTGGCATCTGCTTTCAGACCAATGATATCGGCATGGCTGACGCTACTCAGCGCCAGTCCGCATAATAAAGTATTGATGATTCTTGCGTGCATAGGTTGAATTTCCTTGTGCTTGACTCAAATTGAGCAGTTTTATGACCTAAATCCATATTTTTAGTATTTCTGGCTAGCTGCATCATATAGGTAATTTTCAAAATGTATATGGCAGCAAGTAGGGGAACCATCCAGCCAGATTAAGCTTAATTGTTCAGTTTTATTTTGCTAGATCTAGAACAATTGCAGAGCAGGCTTTTCAGCCATCTCAACCAAGGTCTACATTTTAAAAACGCATGTCACTGGATCTTGAGCATATAATCAAATATATCGAAATATTGCGTGACCCTGAAAGGACATGACATGACTAAACCCCGAGCAGTAATCGACTATCCGCTTTATGTTGCAGGTAAGCCAGTGGAAACCTCAGAGTGGCTGGAGGTTCAGGATAAATATACGCATAAGGTTTGCGCACGTGTATCATTGGCAGATGCCAAAATTCTGGAAAAAGCCATTAAAGCAGCAGTCAAAGCCGAAGCGGAAATGGCGGCTCTGGAGCCTTATCAGAAACAGAAAATCCTGTTGCACTGTGTGAAGCGCTTTAATGAGATTCGCGGTCAGTTGACCGAGATTCTGATTGCTGAGGGGGGTAAGCCACGTAAAGCTGCAGCAGCTGAAGTGGAGCGTCTGATCAATACTTTCCAGATTGCTGCCGATGCCGTAACTCAGGTTGATTCAGGCCGTATGATGCCCTTGGCAGTTACAGCAGCTGCATCGGGCTATCAGGGCTTTGTGAAACAGGTTCCGATTGGCGCCGTCTCCCTGATCAGTCCTTTTAATTTTCCGCTTAATCTGACCGCTCACAAGATTGCGCCTGCAATTGCAGCGGGCTGTCCCTTTGTCTTAAAACCTGCCAGCCTGACACCGGTGTCTGCCTTAAAGATTGCTGAGATTCTGGCAGAGACTGATTTACCACCAAATGCGTTCTCGATACTGCCCTGTCCACGTGAACTGGCGGATGTACTGGTGACGGATGACCGTTTCAAAATGCTCAGCTTTACCGGTTCTGATGTGGTCGGTTGGGATATGAAAGCACGGGCAGGGCGCAAGAAAGTCACGCTAGAACTGGGTGGTAATGCCGCAGTAATGATCGAGCCGGATACTGAAATTACGGATAGCTTTATTGATCGCCTGATCGGTGGTGCTTTTGGTCATGCCGGACAGGTCTGCATCAGCGTGCAGCGTATTTTGGTGCATCAAGATATCTACGCTGAGGTGAAGAAAAAACTCGTAACCAAACTGAAAAAGCTTAAACCAGCGGATCCGGATTTGGACACCACCCTAGTCGGTCCAATGATCAAGGAAGCTGAAGCCCAACGTTTGAAAAAATGGCTGGATAAAGCCGTGAAGAAAGGCGCTAAAGTGCTCAGTGGCGGCAAGCTGGATGGCGTGATGTTTGAGCCGACCCTACTGGAAGATGTCGATCATGGGTTAGAAGTATATAAGGATGAAGTGTTTGGCCCGATGGCAATCTTGGAAAAATACAGCGATTTTGAGGCTGGGATTGAATGCATCAACAGCAGTCGTTTTGGTTTGCAGGCGGGTGTTTATACCCAGAACCTGAACAAGATGATGTATGCCTGGAACCAGTTGCATGTCGGTGGCGTGATCATCAACGACATTCCATCCTTCCGTGTTGATAATATGCCGTATGGCGGTGTAAAGGATTCGGGATTAGGGCGTGAAGGCATCCAGTCTGCCATTCGTGACATGCAGGAAGAACGAATACTGGTGATTAAAGCCTGAATAATGATTTAAATTTTAAGTGTTCAGATCATGCGCACATTTGCTCATGATCTGAGTTTTTAAAGTTCAGCTATTCAATAAGAAGAGAACAGGAATAATTTTTATCACTCATCAAGATATACTTAAAAAACAATATATTCCTAAAAGTTAATTCACTTATAACTTAATAAATCAAGCTAAGCTTGGAGAAATATTGAACGGTTGAACAAGATATATTATAAAAAATTAATATTAGGAGCAGAATTTACACAAATCATACTTAAAACTCAGTATTGTTAAATCCATATACACGGACAGTGTGGGCAAGATGCTTTATCCAGGATTTGACATGCTAGACCGTTGGCTGATTTAGAAGCTGAAGCTCACAAGGCAAAGCTCCAATTGAAGCACCCAGAATTATTTTTATTGGTACTTTTTTTGCTCGCGCGATAACCACAATAAGCAGCATCTAAAGAGACCTAAGGTTTAGGTGTTCTATGACAGATACTCGAGAGAATTGGTCGGCACGATCAGGATTTATTATTGCAGCGATTGGCTCTGCAGTAGGGTTAGGGAATATTTGGCGCTTTCCATACGTTGCCTATGAAAATGGCGGAGGCGCATTCCTGATTCCTTATCTGATTGCGATTTTCGCAGCAGGTTTGCCATTATTGTTTTTAGATTATGCAGTTGGACACAAGTTCCGCAAAGCACCACCGATGGCCTATAAAAAACTCATGAATGCAGAATCTCTGGGTTGGTGGCAGGTGATGGTGACCCTGATCATCGGGATTTATTATGCCAGCGTATTGTCCTGGGCTGGCAGTTATATGTTCTATTCCTTCGGACAACAGTGGGGAACCGATACTCAAGGTTTTTTCTTCAATACCTATCTGCAAAATGGTGAAGGCCTGACCTTCGGTTTTGTTCCGGTACTGTTTTTTGGCCTGGTAGTCGTTTGGGCAGCGGTGATGCTGATCCTTTACGGTGGAGTACGCCGTGGGGTGGAACTAGCGAATAAAATCTTTATGCCATTGCTGGTGATTTTATTCACGATCCTGGTGATCCAGGCGGTACGTTTACCTGGGGCAGTCGATGGCTTAAATGCCTTCTTTACTCCAAACTGGGAAGCCATGACCAATTATAAAGTCTGGCTGGCAGCTTTTGGTCACATCTTCTTCTCACTTTCGGTGGGTTTCGGGATTATGTTGACCTATGCATCTTACTTGAAACGTAAAACCAACCTGACCGGTTCAGGTATCGTGGTGGCATTGGCAAACTCGTCTTTTGAAATTCTGGCGGGTATTGGTGTCTTTGCAGCACTTGGTTTCATGGCATTCAGCTCAGGTGCAAAGGTTGAAGATGTAGTATCTGGTGGTATCGGTCTGGCCTTTATTGCCTTCCCGAAAATCATTTCCAGTTTAGGTGCAGGCGGTGACCTGTTCGGCTTCCTATTTTTTGCGTCATTAACAGTGGCGGGTATTACTTCCATGGTCAGTATCCTGCAGGTGCCAATTGCGGCATTCCAGGACAAGCTGGGCTGGTCAAAGAACAAGTCCGTGACGATTATTGCCGGTGGTTCAGCAGTGGTATCGACTTTGATCTTCTCGACCCATAGTGCCATTACATTTGTCGACATTATTGACTACTTTGCCAATAACATCGGTATTGTTGGTGGTGGCCTGTTATCGATTATTTTATTGTCCTGGTTCCGCCGTCCATTGATGAAACAGCTGGAAATGCATGTCAATGAATTTGCCAGTGTGAAACTTGGTGCCAGCTGGAAGTTCATGCTGACAGTGATCACGCCTTTGTCATTATTGCTGGCATTGGGTTTAACCCTGAAATCAATCATGGCAGAAGGCTATGGTGGTTATCCTGCAAGTACGTTATGGACGATTGGTGGGGGTACCCTTGCATTCTTTATTCTGGGCGCCATTCTGCTCAGTCTAGTTAAAGACCGTCATAGTTAGGAGAACCAATATGAATACATCTGCATTAATCATGATGATTTTCTCCATCGTTTTATTATGGGGTGGTCTGGTACTGTCTGTGATTCATCTGGCAAAAAATCCGGAAGAACCAGAAGACTAATAATCTTCACATAAACTGATTGTTGCTGTAAATGAAAGTCATTATCATCTTTGCTGATAATGACTTTTTTAATGGCTGATTTATGGGTATTGCTTCCGTTACTGACGCACAAGTCTATACAGCCTTTGCCGTAACTCTATTTGCCGGCTTGGCCACCGTGGTCGGTGGGGGACTGGTATTATTTTTAAAAAAGCCTAACCTGCGTGTCATGTCCTTCGGTCTGGCCTTTGCTGCTGGAGCGATGATTTATGTATCTCTTACTGAGATTCTGACCAAATCCATTGATTCTTTTAGCGTGGCGTATGGCGCGAAAATGGGGTATGCCTGGGGAACCTTGACCTTATTACTAGGTGCAGTTTTGGTGCTGTTACTGGATCATCTGGTCCCCGATCCGCATGAGACCCTGGAAAAAAATAATACCCAGGATCTAGGACAGGAACAGTTGCTGCGTACTGGCTTACTCACGTTATTTGCCATCACTGCACATAATTTGCCGGAAGGCATGGCGACCTTTTTTGCAACCCTAGAAAGCCCGATGCTGGGTGCGCCGTTGGCGGTAGCGATTGCGATTCATAATATCCCGGAAGGTGTAGCGATTGCTTTACCAGTGTATATGGCAACGCATCGACAATCCTATGCATTGCTCGCCAGTTTGGTTTCTGGTCTGGCGGAACCTTTGGGAGCCGCTTTGGGCTACTTCATTCTGACACCGTATCTGAATACCACCATCTATGGCATCATTTTCGGTCTGATCGGTGGCGTGATGGTCTATCTGGCACTGGATGAAATGTTGCCAACCGCCAAGCGTTATTCCAAAGGTCACGAAACGGTTTATGGCCTGATTAGCGGGATGGCGGCGCTTGCCAGCAGTCTGGTGATTTTCAAATTTCTCCAATAAATCCAGAATAAAAAAAGCAGCCGAAGCTGCCTTTTTCTTCAAACAACTATTTAAGCCATTTTTTCGATTCGGCAATAGAAGAAACCATCGCCTTGACCCGCTTTAGGCAAAAGCTGACGACCATGAATCTGCTCAATACCCCAATTCGCTTCGATCTTGATTTCTTTGGCATCCGCATGGGTAGTAAAGAACTCGACCATCTGCTGTTCATTTTCTGCTTTTAGAATCGAACAGGTGATATAAAGCAAAGTACCGCCAACTTTCAGCTGCTGCCACATATTTTCCAGAATCTGTTTTTGCAATTCCACCGTCTGGGCGATATCAGTGGATTGACGCAGCAGGCGAATATCCGGATGACGACGCATCACGCCAATCGCTGAACACGGCGCATCCAGTACGATACAGTCCGGCTGCTCAGCCGCCTGCCAGCTGATCGCATCAGCAGTAACGATTTCTACATGCTCACCTTCAAGTAGTAGACGTTCCAGGTTTTCCTGGACGCGCAGCAGACGTTTGGCATCCTGATCCAATGCAATCAGCTTTTTAGGACTGTATTTTTCCAGAATATGTGCGGTCTTGCCACCCGGTGCTGCGCAGGCATCGACGACATATTTATTATTCAGGTTGGGCAGTAAAGTGGCACAGAGCTGGGCATGCTCATCCTGTACCGAGAAACCACCAACATCGAAGCCGGGCAGGTGCGGTACATGGATACTCTCATCCAGCACGATACCCACTTCAGAAATACTGCAGGCATGCGCAGCAATATCATGTTCTTCCAGAATTTCTAAATACTCATCACGGCTCACCTGACGTTCATTGACGCGTAAGGTCAGAGGAGCCACCTGTTTCAGTTCAGTGCTAAGTTCCAGCAGCTGTTCAGGCCAGTCTTTCTTTAAGCGTTTATATAACCAGCTTGGCAAACCATGCGCCTGTTTTAATGTTGCCTGGAATTCAGGTGTTTCACGTGAAACACGACGCAGGATGGCATTCACTAAACCACTTAAAGCCTGATAGCCGAGCTGTTTAACCGCCGTTACGGTCTCGGAAATTGCAGCATGCGGCGCAATCCGGGTTTCCAGCAACTGATATAGACCGACATAAAGGCAGGTTTCGACCGTATCATTGTTAATTGGTTTCACCAAGAGTGGCAGGGTCACGCTTTTCAGCGCATACCATTGACGCAGTGTCCCAAGAACCAGTTCATGGAACAGGGCGCGGTCACGCTCTGCCACTTTGCCTAGATGTTGTGGCAAAACACTGGCAAGTGATTGCCCTTGCTGTACCGCGAGCAGGGTGCGAATCACCTGGGCACGTAAGTTCAGGTGCGATGTGCCGGCTTCGTAATGACTCATGCCAGTATTTGTCCTACATGTAATTTTTGGGTTTGATTGATTTGAACCGGATTCAGCGCTTTACCGCCCGGCCACTGCAGTGAGGTCAGGCAAATAGCTTTTTGATCACCACAAGCCACATGTACGCCATGTTTATCTAGCGCGAGGATAGTTCCAGGGGCCTTGCCTTCCGCATTTTCATGA
This sequence comes from Acinetobacter sp. UBA3132, assembly GCF_002364825.1. Lineage (NCBI taxonomy): Bacteria > Pseudomonadati > Pseudomonadota > Gammaproteobacteria > Moraxellales > Moraxellaceae > Acinetobacter > Acinetobacter sp. UBA3132. The sequence goes on from NZ_DEZM01000222.1 coordinate 10,085, forward strand.
GATAACAAAGAACCCCAAACACGCAGGTTATTTGTTTCATCAATAGGTGTAAAAGCTACTGGCCATGGATTAAATGCACGGATATTGCGGTCAATCGTGACCGCATCCTGAGTCCAATCAATTTTAGCTTCTGCCTTGGACAATTTATGTGCATAAACCGTAAGCGCTTCATCCTGCACTTCGCGATGATCAAGATAGTGCTGTAGAGATTCTTCTGATTCCAGCACTTTGACTGTTGCTTCAGCACCTTGCTGAGCCAGCTTGTCATGCAAAGAAGCAGAGGTGTCTTGTGGCTCAATCGGGCAGATGGTTTTATACATCATGTCGCCAGTATCCAGACCAGCCGCCATTTTCATAATGGTCACACCAGTCTCGGCATCACCCGTTGCGATGGCACGCTGGATCGGTGCGGCACCACGCCAGCGCGGCAGTAATGAACCGTGAATATTCAGACAGCCATATTTCGGTGTATCTAAAACCACTTGCGGCAGGATCAGACCATAGGCTGCCACAACCATGACATCCGCATTTAAGGCTTTTAACTCAGCTTGAGCTGCCAGACCTTCGTCTGTTGAAGATTTAAAGTGTAGCGGTTGATAAACCGGAATATTGTGTTCCAGTGCCAGCTGTTTAACCGCAGATGCAGTGAGTTTTTGACCGCGACCTGCTTTACGGTCTGGCTGGGTATACACCGCCACAATCTCATGGTCGGTCTTTAGCAGCGCAGCCAATGCAGTGGCTGCAAATTCTGGTGTGCCTGCAAAAATGATTTTCACGGATGAAATTCCAAATAAACTTAAAGGCATTATAAGGCATAAGGCAATTCGCAGCCTAATTCAGCAAAAGCTTACAACTCAGTACCACCCATTAACGTGATAAATCACTCAAATTTCATATAAAAAAAACTCATGCAAATTGTAAAAAATATTCATGAAAGTTTTGTATTTAATCCGGAACGATAGCGGTATAGTAGTTTTTAATAAAAGATTTTAATCGTGTACGTACTGAAACTGCTCTGAGCATATCCCACACTGTCACATCGATAAGTGCCTGGTCCGCCGTGTAACTTGGTGTATGATATGTTCAATTTTCGACTGATTTCATGCTCTCGATCAGACAGATTTCGCCAGAGTGAATGAACCCATTCATCTCAAGCACAACCTTTGTTGGAATAACACAATGCCTGACTATCGTTCAAAAACATCGACACACGGAAGAAACATGGCGGGTGCGCGTGGCTTATGGCGCGCCACTGGTATGAAGGATGAAGACTTCGGCAAGCCAATTATTGCAGTGGTCAACTCATTTACCCAGTTCGTTCCGGGCCACGTGCATCTTAAAGACCTCGGTCAATTGGTGGCGCGTCAGATTGAACAAGCAGGCGGCGTAGCAAAAGAATTTAATACCATTGCTGTGGATGATGGTATCGCGATGGGTCATGATGGCATGTTGTATTCACTGCCTTCACGTGACCTGATCGCGGACTCTGTAGAATACATGGTGAATGCACACTGTGCTGACGCAATGGTCTGTATCTCGAACTGTGACAAAATCACACCGGGGATGCTGATGGCGGCAATGCGCCTGAACATTCCAGTCGTATTCGTGTCAGGCGGCCCAATGGAAGCCGGTAAAGTGAAAATCCGTGGTAATGAACACGCGATTGACCTTGTTGATGCCATGGTGGTTGCAGCAGATGATAGCTTCACTGATGAAGAAGTTGCAGCATATGAACGTTCTGCATGTCCAACTTGTGGTTCATGTTCGGGTATGTTCACAGCGAACTCAATGAACTGCTTAACTGAAGCATTGGGTCTGTCTTTACCAGGTAATGGTTCAACACTTGCTACACATGTAAACCGTAAAAAGTTATTTGAAAAAGCAGGTCAACTCATCGTAGAGATTACCAAACGTCACTACGAGCAAAATGATTACAGCTTGCTGCCACGCAATATCGCAACCAAAGCATCGTATGAAAATGCCATGACTTTAGATATTGCAATGGGCGGTTCAACCAATACTGTATTGCATTTATTAGCAGCTGCTCATGAAGCTGGTGTTGATTTCACCATGAATGACATTGACCGTCTGTCTCGTAAAGTGCCAGTCCTGTGTAAAGTTGCACCTGCAAAGCAGGACGTGCATATGGAAGATGTACACCGTGCTGGTGGCATCATGTCGATCTTGGGTGAACTGGATCGCGCAGGCTTGTTGGATACCTCTGTACCCACCGTCCATGAAGCAACCTTAAAAGATGCATTGGATAAATGGGACATTATCCGTACTGAAGATGAAGAGGTGTATACCTTCTTTAAATCAGCACCGGGCGGTGTACCAACGCAAACCGCATTCTCACAAGATCGCTACTACTCACGCTTAGATGGTGACCGTGAAAATGGTGTGATCCGCAATGCCGAACATGCCTTCTCTAAAGACGGCGGTCTGGCAGTACTTTATGGCAACATCGCACTGGATGGCTGTATTGTAAAAACGGCTGGTGTAGATGAGTCGATCTTGAAATTCAACGGTACAGCACGTGTATTTGAAAGCCAGGATTCAGCAGTTGAAGCGATCTTGGGTGGTAAAATCACGGCAGGCGATGTGGTTGTAATTCGTTACGAAGGCCCACGTGGTGGTCCAGGTATGCAAGAAATGTTGTATCCAACCAGCTACCTGAAATCAAAAGGTTTAGGGAAAGACTGTGCACTTGTAACAGATGGTCGTTTCTCAGGTGGTTCATCAGGTCTTTCAATTGGTCACGTGTCACCAGAAGCTGCGGAAGGTGGTGCGATTGGTCTGGTTGAAGATGGCGACCGTATCGAAATCGATATTCCGAATCGTACGATTCATTTGGCTGTTGAGGACGCTGTAATTGCAGAACGTCGTGCAGCGCAAGAAGCCAAAGGTTGGAAGCCTGCGGAAGAGCGCCCACGCAAGATTTCTAAAGCCTTGAAAGCCTATGCAATGCACACCACGAGTGCTGCGAAAGGTGCAGTACGTGATATCTAAGCTGTAAATTTTTATAGCACAAAAAAGCACTCCAGATGGAGTGCTTTTTTTATATCTTAGATATTTAAGGTTGGGTAAATTACGTGAACTTTCATAAAATCAATCATGGCAGTACTTTAGATATTTAAAACCAATAAAGGCTTAATAAAAGTAGGTGTATAGTAAAAATACAGTATCAATGCAAAAGTGATTACACGCATGTCAATGAAATTTATTAGCCGCTTTGTCGTAATTTTAGTACTCGTTATGATTTTAGCTTCGCTTAGTATTCAATTTTTCTTTGATCCACATTACACCGTCGTATTCTGGATTTTAGCTGTTCCTGTGATTTTGGGGGCTCCGATTCTTGGATCTGTGGTCTTGGCTTCCAATGAAGAACTTGATCTTCATCAGTTGAATTAAGCACACATATATTAAAAATGCGCCAGGCAGTGATTTGAATGATTATGTGAATGAATCTATCTCAGTTCTCTAACATTTGAACCATCGTCCAAGAAAAAGACTCGGCTTTAAAAGTCCGAGTCAGGTCATATGGCAACCCTCTGATATTGCACTGCAAATGCTAGTCTGATTGTTTGATAATTCACTGCCTCAAATCACTTTTAGGGTTTTAATAATTTTTGCATAGGCAGACTTTTACTTTTGATAGCGCAAAAGTAAAAAAATGCTTTTATTGCGCTGACTCTATTTCCTGAACAAGTTTAAAGCATTGCTTTAAGATGAGTGCAAGGCAGCGACATTGATATCGCTCTTATTCATGCGCCTAGAGTACGAAAAAA
>NZ_DEZM01000222.1:13961-16639 GCF_002364825.1 Acinetobacter sp. UBA3132
GGTACGAAAAAAACAGACTTAGGTGATACACAGAGTCTTACTTTTATGTCGACACGGCTTTCTATACAATCGGATAAAACCTAGACAGCTTTCAGGCTTCACAAGAATTACATCCAGGACAAAACAAGATGAGTAAAGACAATATCCGAGAACATTCCGCGCCCGTTTATGAAGGTATTGAAAATGCACCCGCTCGTTCCATGATGCGTGCCACGGGTTTTCAGGATGAAGACTTTACTCGTCCTTTTATTGGCATTGCTTCGACCTGGGCCAATGTCACGCCTTGCAATATGCATATTGATGGCTTGGCACGTACAGTCGAGCAGGGTGTGAGTGCTGCGGGAGGTAAGGGCATTATCTTCAATACCATTACCATTTCCGACGGGATTTCTAATGGTACCGAAGGTATGAAATACTCCTTGCTGTCCCGTGAAATCATTGCGGATTCGATTGAAGCAGTGGTCGGCTGTCAGGCCTATGATGGTGTAATTGCCATTGGTGGCTGTGATAAAAATATGCCGGGCTGCATCATGGGATTGGCACGTCTAAACCGTCCGGGTCTGTTTATTTATGGCGGTACCATCAAACCGGGCGAAGGTCATACCGACATGATTTCCGTATTTGAAGCAGTCGGACAGCATGCCAAAGGTGAAATCAATGCGATTCAGGTCAAGCATATTGAAGAAGTGGCTTTGCCGGGTCCAGGTTCTTGTGGCGGGATGTATACCGCGAATTCCATGGCTTCTGCGATTGAAGCACTCGGTATGAGCCTGCCGGGTTCTTCTGCACAGGAAGCCGTCTCTGAAGACAAGCAGATCGACTGTGCCCGTGCTGGTGAAGCCGTGATGAATCTGTTACGTCTGGATATCAAGCCACGTGACATCATGACCAAAGCTGCTTTTGAAAATTCAATTAAAGTGCTGATTGCTTTGGGTGGTTCAACCAATGGTGTACTCCATCTGCTGGCTATGGCGCATACCGCAGGTGTGGAGCTCAGTCTGGATGACTTTGTCCGGATTGGTAAAGACATTCCTGTAGTCGCTGATGTACGTCCATCGGGTAAATATCTGATGTCGGAGCTGATTGCGATTGGCGGGATTCAACCATTGATGAAACGTATGCTGGATGCCGGTATGCTGGATGGTTCCTGCCTGACTGTGACTGGTAAAACTCTGGCAGAAAACCTGGCGGATGTTGAAGATTATCCTGAAGGTCAGCAGATTATCCTGCCATTTGACCAGCCGGTGAAAAAAGATTCACATCTGATCATTATGAAAGGTAACCTTTCACCAAAAGGTGCCGTGGCCAAAATTACCGGTAAGGAAGGTCTTTACTTCAAAGGACCAGCACGGGTCTTTGAGGGTGAACAGGGCGCCATGCGCGGGATTCTGGATGGTGAAGTTCAGCCGGGTGAAGTGGTGGTGATTCGCGGTGTCGGTCCTAAAGGTGGACCAGGCATGCCAGAAATGCTGAAACCGACCTCAGCGATTATCGGTAAAGGCTTAGGAGATTCCGTAGCACTGATTACCGATGGCCGATTCTCCGGTGGTAGTCATGGGTTTGTGATTGGTCATGTCACCCCAGAAGCCTATGAAGGTGGACCGATCGGTCTGGTACAAAATGGCGATGAGATTTCGATCAATGCTGAAACCCGTGAAATGACCTGGCATGTCTCGGATGAGGAAATCGCTGCACGTCAGGCCGCCTGGATTAAACCAAAACCGAATTACACGCATGGAGCATTAGCCAAGTTTGCTAAACTGACCTCTGGTGCAGAAACCGGGGCAGTGACTGACCTAAATCTCGAGATCTAAGGGCTCTGCAAACATTGATCATTTTGTCTTGAATTGATATAAGTTTTTTCATATATAGCAGATCCAGGTGATCTGCTATTCTGGTGAAAAAGATAGTATCCTGTAGCAGTTAGACGCTGTCATCTGCTGCGTTGTTCTCTACTGAGGCTGATCTCATGTCCCTGTTACGCCGTTGGTTCGATCCAATCCGATCGAGTTGGTTTTATCAAAAGCCAACCCGCCAGGCGGTGCTATCTGCTGAAGATGGCTTAACGATTTATCTGCGTCTGGATGATGTGTATAGCTATCTGGCGGTGCAGCTGTTACCACAACTGGAAGAGATCCTGAGTCCGGAATTAAAACCGTTGAAGGTGGTAATTTCGAGTCAACGTGGCGAAATACCGAATCAGATGTCTTTTGAAGAATGGCAAAATTACTGTATTAATGATGCCAAAATTCTCTCCAGACAGCATCGTTTCAGCTTTCATGAAACGCCAGAATTACCTACTGCAGAAGCCTTAAAACAGGCCGAAACTATTCTGCGCCGAACACCATTGCGTGGCCAGGATTTTCTTTATCTGCTGGAAGATATCTTTCATATGCTCTGGCAAAAGCAGTATGGCAAACTGCGTACCTTGCATAGCATGGCCAGTCGCCATCATCAGCCACAGGATTTTTCTGAACGGGTCTTTGACACAACCCCGGTTTTGGCCAGCTATTTTGATTTTGGTGGCCGTCAGTATCATGCCGTAGATGATCTGCTGCGTTTAACCCGCCGTCTGAAACAGCAAAAATTACTGACGGGTAATCCAATCTTCCTGATCAATCATATTGAATGGCGTGAGCACCTGATCAGTGATGCTGAAGAACTGAATGAAATTCAGG
>NZ_DEZM01000222.1:16820-18250 GCF_002364825.1 Acinetobacter sp. UBA3132
AAGAACTGAATGAAATTCAGGGCTTAGATCCGGAACTGGATCTGTATATTGCCCTGGAAGATCCAATTTCCTGGCTGTTGCTGGCCTATATTAAGGAAGAACTTGCCGATTTTTATAATATCCATCTGAATGTCTATCCGCTGTCTTATCGTGGCCGTGATGGCTTTGACTGGGGACTGGCAACGCGCCTGTCAAAACGGACTGAAGTCGAATTTACCCCATTTTGCCGACCGACGGTACAAAGCATTTTGCCGATGGCACAGCTGTATTACAGCTGCCCGGAAGAAGGGCGGGTGGATGCGATGTACCGGATTTTGCAGGCGGTTTGGACGCGTGGACGTGACTTGAGTTATACCCCACATTTCAATGCCTTACAGCAGGAACTGGGAATTGGGCAACTGACCGAAGAAGATATTCAGGACAAGCTGAAAGACAATGATATGCTCTGTGAAATGAAGTCTCAGCCCAACTTGCCGGTGCTGGAACTTCGGATTGATAATCAAAGTTTTGTATTTAATAGCTTATATCGTGTCTGGATGATTGAAAGTATTTTCAGTAATGTGTTAGAAGAAAAGTATAAGAGTGATAATCAAACTGAAAGTGAACTGAATAAACATGAACAAAGTAAAAGCTGAATCATTACAACATGCACGTGAGCAGATTGACGCGATTGATACAGCTTTGGTTGAGCTGATTGCTGCGCGCCAGTTTTATGTAGACCAAACCACCCGTTTCAAGAAAACTGAAACTGACCTGCAATCTCCGGAACGGATGGAGCAGGTTGTCGAAAATGTCAAAGCCCAAGCTCAAAAGCAGGGCATTGATCCAGTATTTATCGAGCACCTGTATCGGGAAATGTTTCAGCATTTTATTCAGCGCGAACTGAAAGAATTTCGTCCTTAAGCGCCCTTTATTTAAAATCTGTGCTGGTCAATCTGATGCTTTCCAGCAAAGTACATCTTGAGCCTCAAGATTTGCTTGAGGCTGTATCCTTAAAACCCTGATTTTTCTTTGGCAGTAATTTTTATAGCATGGTCCTAAATAAATTTGGGATCATCAGATGATTGCTTTCGTTATTGCCATTTTTACCTTGGCAGGTCTGATTAAAGGTACGATTGGTTTAGGTTTACCCGCAGTTTCTATGGGTTTACTGACTATTTTCATGAGTCCCTTTCAAGCGGCAACTTTACTGATCATTCCCTCCATGCTGACCAATTTCTGGCAACTCTTTGCTGAAGGTCATGTGTTACAGCTGATACGCCGTTTTTGGCTGCTGTTGTTAGGTATCATCGTCGGTTCAGTGTGGAGTGTTTTCCCGACCCTGGGACATTCTGAATTTCACAGCGAAGCTCTGTTGGGCGGGATGTTGGCCTTATACGGGCTGTATGGCTTGTTTGCGAAAAAGATGCCGGATTTAAGCCGGCATGAGA
>NZ_DEZM01000182.1:0-5454 GCF_002364825.1 Acinetobacter sp. UBA3132
AGGCAAATGAACGTGCCTTGTCATCTTTTTTAGTATGAATAGTTTTAGAAGACGGATTGAACTTGATACTCATGGTATTGTTATTAACCAATACCTTACTGCTACGGCTAAAATTGCTAGAATTAATCTTGCCATTATTAAAAGTAAAATGACTGGTTTCTGTTGCAGAAGCAATCGCGGCAGCCTTGGCTGCAAATACATAAGTCCAGTTATTACCTGACTTGGTTAAGGTTCGTGTTGCTGATCCCATGTTCTTGCCATTATAGCTAAACTGATAAGTCGCCTGGAATGGGCTCATGGCAAACGCTTGACTGGACATGCCTGTGAATACCAGTGCTGTAGTCATACCAATAGTTTTAATTAAGTGTTGTGCCATAAGTGAATTTTCCTGTATGAAAAGGCAGTCAGTCACTTCTGCCAAGCTTTTATTATCAGACTAAAATGTGGAGGGAGAATGAACTGATAAAATTCGCAGAAGTGTATCATTCATGTCATTTTTTTCATTGTTGTTTCATAACTTAAACACTTTACGAATCTTGTTTCTGCTTGATCGGTGTGACCTGATTTTCACTGAATTCATCTGTATCATCCCAGCTTTCTTCTTTTTCTTGAGACAGCTTTCTGAACAAGGCTGCTAGATTCACATTTCCAATAACGACCAGTTCAGCCTCACGTAATACAGCATGATTGACATGTACTTTAGACAAAGTATCAATCACTGATCGGCTTTTACCGAGCCAGCGGTTAAGATCTAAATGTAGTAGGTCATCAACAACTTTAATTACACCCAGCTTTTCCAGAATCATACCGAGAGGATCTTTATTCAAAATGCGCTGATAGAAAAATAGGGCACAACGTACGCCAATTTTATAGAACACATTTGGGTATTTAGCATCAATTACTTGGGTATCGCTAATCTGTTCAAAAACAATCAGCTGGCGGTCTTTATTCAACTCCATCTGTACCAGTTTCAGGTCAACAGACAGAGTAATGACCATGCCATTGTAATCAAGTGTTGCATATAAGCGTAACCAGTCATCATGCAGATCCGCATGCAGATCTTTTAAGGCTTTGACGTTATCAGTCACAAAACGCTGAAAAGTTGCATTCAAAAATACCTGAGAGAGGGGAAACTCGCGTTCATCTTCAATAAACCCTTCCGCCTTCTGATACACCTGGCGAATGCGTCTGGAAATATTGGAAATGATGGTTTGCATATGGAAGCATCCTGGCAACTATATTTTTGATAGCATGTATCTTGTCGAAAAGTATAAAAAATACAAGAGCGTGTGCTTGCAGTTTAGCAAAATAAATTGCACCATTTTTAGTGTTTTGTTTATACAACGTAGAAGATTTGATATAGCTCTCACTATCTACTCAAAGTGAAAGATATATCAATATTTGTATACTGAAAAATTTTCTTTGCAAGATATTAAGGATAAAGGCTCCTGGCTGAGCCTGAAAATGTGACTAGAATGACCCTGATGCCTTTGGTTAAATCATGGTGGAAAGATCCAATTTTTAGCAGTGCTGTAGGGATTGCTGCATTATTACATATCATGATTTTAATGCTGCAGTTTGGAATGCCATCGGAACAGGATACTTCGACCAAGGAAATTGCAGTTAGCCTGCGCGTCAGTAATGACAAAATCGAGCATGCCGATTTTCTTGCCCAGACAGATCAGCAAGGTTCCGGTCAGTTCCGTGAAGCGCATCGTATGTCCAGTGATGCTCCATTGCCGATGCCAGATCAGACAGCTGGAAAAGAAGCAATGCTTCAAAACAGCCAAGATATGCTGCAACAAAAACAGGAGTTGAGCTTTGAAGAAAAAGTTCTGATGACAACCCTAAGCTGGCAGAAACAGGCAGAAGAAAATCAGCGCAAGAAACGTCAGGAAGAACTCAACAGCCAGTTTCAAGCCAAAGCTGCTATGGTCGCGAGTCTGGAAGCTCAATATACGCAGCGCCAGAAAAACTTTAGCCGTCAGCAGAAAATTAAAACTGTTGACGGTATCCAAGCCAAGCAGGATGTATCTGCAGCTTATCTGGAAAAATTCCGTCAAAAAGTCGAATTTTATGGGAATCGTTTTTATCCTGAATCTGCCCGTATACAGCGCTTGGCGGGTGACGTCCGCTTAATGGTAATTCTGAATCAAAATGGGGGTATTCGAGCGATTCGATTGTTGGAATCTTCTGGTCATACTGTATTGGATGAAGCTGCTCGAACCTCATTACGTAAGGCTGCGCCGTTTGGTGCTTTTGATGCCAACATGAAAGATATTTCAGAATTACGAATTATCCGAACCTGGCGTTTTGATCCGGCAGAGGCAGAGTTTGAAGTGCGTTAATCTGGCGCTGTTTCATAATGGCGTAATACCTTACAGACATCCACGCTGAAATAGCGATACCAGTTATCTTTACCGAATTGTTGCGCGGCCTGGTGTTCAGCGTCCTGATGCCAGGCATGAATATCCTGCAGGCTGCTCCAGTAGGAAAGTGCAATCTCAGTGATTCCTTCAGTTAAACTTTCAAAATGCTGACAGTGAAACTGGGTCAAGGCCTTTTCCCGCATCTGTTGGGCAGTGGCAAAGTAATCTGTGTCTAACTGCTTAATTTTATATTTAAAAATAACGACATATTGCATAGTAACTTCTAATTTTAACTAATTTCTGAAATTATTCTTCCACACGATGATAATAACCGTGTTCTCCGGAACTGTTCCAAATCACATTTAAAAATTTGCCTTCAATTTTTAGATGCTTTGGAAAAATCCTCAGATGCTTTTTATATTTACGCTCAGGTTTTAAACCGATGCAGTTGCCATTTTTCCACCATCTACCTTCAGCATATTGATCTAGGGCTCCATAAGTTAGATACCATTTAAATTTACCTTCAGGCAATAACAGCATTTCAGAGCCTGTTTCCATGACGCCATTTAAATAATAATGACCTGTCCAGACTTCATCTGCTTTTTGAAATTGGGTTTCTTTACATAGCGTCTTTGAACTTGCATAAAGCGTTGAAGATAGAAGGGAAGTACCCATGAGTAGCAATACGAGAAGAATCTTTTTCATTTTTATCCTGAACTTTAGCTAATCATCTTTATTGTTATGAGGTGTATTTTATCAGCTTTGGTTGAATTAAATAGCATTGATTTGATTGCTATTTACAGGCATAAAAAAGCGAGCCGAAGCTCACTTTTTATAGTCGGAAAATTTTAGTCTCTTTCCAGATATGGATTTGCAAAACCGAATTTTGCCAGAATCTCGATCTCAATGCCTTCCATCTCTTCTGCATCTTCATCTGAAGTCTCATGATCATAGCCCATCAGGTGCAAGGTGCCATGAACCAGCATATGGGTAAAGTGAGTCAAAGGTGCTTTGCCTTGTTCAACGGCTTCACGCAATACCACTGGGATACAGATGACCAAGTCTCCAATCGGAAAAGCATCCAAAACTTCTGCCATTTCATCCGGAAGATCACTTGGAAAAGACAACACATTGGTGGGTTTGTCCTTTCCGCGATATTCCAGATTCAGTTTGTGGCTTTCATCATTGTCGACACAGGCAATACCAATTTCACAATCACTTTGCGTACCGATATGACGTAAAGCAGTTTCTACAACTTTCTTGATATAGGCACGCTTAATCACGAGTTCAGGTGCCTGAAAATCCTGTTGTAGACTAAGACTAAGTTTCAAAACAAATCCTTAAAAGTAAATATTAATGCTGGGCGTCAGCTGCCGCATCATTTTCAGCGACCAAGGCTTCCTGACGTGCTTTGCGTTCGGCACGTGCTTCGGCAGTTAAACGTTGTTGTTCACTATCCCAGCCCTCATAGGCTTCAACGATTTTCTGAACCAGCTGATGACGTACCACATCACGGGAATGGAAGCGGGTGATATGAATCTCTTTCACATTTTCCAGTACACGAAGTGAATGGGCCAAACCAGATTGCTGACCACGTGGCAAGTCGACCTGGGTCACGTCACCGGTAATCACTGCACGAGAGCCAAAGCCCAGGCGGGTCAAAAACATTTTCATCTGTTCAGGTGTCGTGTTCTGTGCTTCGTCCAGAATCACAAAGGAGTGATTCAAGGTACGACCACGCATATAAGCCAGTGGTGCCACTTCAATGATCTGACGTTCAATCAATTTGGCTACTTTTTCGAAACCCAGCATTTCATACAGGGCATCGTAAAGCGGACGTAAGTATGGATCGATTTTTTGTGACAGATCACCCGGCAGGAAGCCAAGTTTTTCACCGGCTTCTACCGCAGGACGTACCAGGAGGATACGCTGAATCTCATTACGTTCCAGCATGTCCACTGCAGCTGCTACCGCCAGATAAGTTTTACCTGTACCGGCAGGACCAATACCGAAAGAAATGTCACTTTGCAGAATGCGTTGTACATAACGTTTCTGATTGGCACCACGTGGATTGATACGGCCTTTACGAGTCTGTAGCCAGACATTGTCCAGACCAGTATGTTCCTGATCATGCAGGTTGTCCTGCAATTCACGGTCGGTTTGGCTGCCTTGGATCATCAGGTGCAGGGTATCTGCACTGATCTGACCGCTCTGTTCAGATTCTTCATGAAGTCGCTGTAGGAGCAACTCCGCTCTCTCAACGGCATCGATCTCACCATCAATAAAAAAGCTATCGCCTCGATGGGAAACTTTGACGTCTAAACGTTGTTCAATTTGCTTCAAATGGCCGTTATAAGCACCGAGCATGCTCTGTAAACGGTCCATTGAAATTCCAGGAAAAGCTACTGTACGTCGAATCGCTGCTGTCAAAGAGAGTTCCTTATAGAGATAGGTTCTTATATCCCTACATTACGCCACGTCAGGCTCAAGATTCAATAGCTCACCGTAAACTAAATTGAGTGTTTTTATTTCAGTGATTTCAATCTCGGCAAAACGTCCAACCCATGCAGGATCACCGATAAATGTCACATAACGTGTGTTATCTGCGGTGCCTACCAGGACATTTGGATCCTTGTCAGAAACTTTTTCTATGAGAACACGTTGAATGGTGCCAAGCATCGCATCCGTTTTCTCAATACTGGATTGCTTGATCCATTTTTGAACTTTTGCCAGACGTTCTTTTTTCACCTGTTCAGGTGTAGTGTCTTCAAGTTCCGCAGCAGGCGTACCCGGACGTTTTGAATACACAAAGCTGTACGAATGATCAAAGTCCATATCTTTAATAAACTGATATGTTTCTTCGAAGTTGTCGTCGGTTTCACCCGGGAAACCAATAATGAAATCTGAAGATAGGTGCATATCCGGACGGACTTTACGGAGTTTGGCAATTTTCTCGATATAGACATCAATCGTATGGTTACGCTTCATCGCTTGAAGGACGTCATTGGAACCACTTTGTACTGGTAAATGCAGATGTGACACCATTTGTGGCAGGTCACGGTAGCATTGAATCAGGTCATCATTA
>NZ_DEZM01000100.1:0-5941 GCF_002364825.1 Acinetobacter sp. UBA3132
AAAGTCGATGAAGATGCTTCGCGCTATGTGCATTGGGGGGCGACAAGCCAAGACATTATTGATACTGCATGTGTTTTGCAGTGTCGTGATGGCTTAAACTTAATTGAGGCTAAACTCATCCAGGCGATAGCAGCAACTCGAAACTTGACCGAACGCTATCGTGACCAAGTCATGATTGGTCGGACATGGTTACAACAAGGCCTACCACTAACCTTTGGTCATAAAACTGCCCGCTGGTTAGCAAGTTTGCAACGTGATCTTGAACGTGTACAAGCACTTAAAAATTCTGCACTCACTGCACAATTGGGTGGAGCCGTTGGCACACTTGCGTCACTTATTGATCAAGGCAGTGCAGTTGTAAAGGCGTTTGCAACAGAACTTCAACTCAATGTCCCGGATTGTACTTGGCATGGTGAACGTGATCGTATTGTGGAAATAGCCCATGTGCTTGCCATAATTACAGGTAACTTGGGCAAGATGGCACGCGATTGGTCACTGATGATGCAAACCGAAATTGCAGAAGTGTTTGAACCAAGCGGAGCAGGGCGTGGCGGATCATCGACGATGCCACATAAACGTAATCCTGTTGCAGCAGCCTCAATTCTGGCAGCAGCCAATCGTGTCTCTGCACTCATGTCGAGTATCTATCAAAGTATGGTTCAGGAACATGAACGTAGTTTGGGGGCCTGGCATGCTGAGTGGCTGGCACTGCCTGAAATCTTCCAGTTGTGTGCTGGTAGTCTGCAACGTGCGATAGAAGTTTTTGAGGGCCTGGAAGTACAGACGGACAATATGTGCCGCAATTTAGAATGTACTCAGGGCTTAATTATGGCAGAAGCCCTCATGATGTCTTTGGCACCGAGGTTAGGCCGACTCAATGCACATCATCTAGTTGAGGCCGCATGTAAACAGGCAGTTGCTGAACAACGTCACTTATTAGAAGTAGCACAAAATCATCCTGAAATTTTAGCTGTATTTAATTCGGAACAATTAAGTCAGATTTTTAATCCACAAAATTATTTAGGTAATACCCAGCAGCAGATCGATGCAGTATTGCAACGTGTTCAAGGAAAATAGCCATCATGACACTTATCAATAATCGTAATGGCCAACAATTGGCAGTTTACACTTTTGGTGATGCCGCTCATCCAACCCTTATTTTTTCGAACTCATTGGGTACAGATCACGGCATGTGGCAAGCTCAAGTTGCTGCATTTGCTCAAGACTACTTTGTGATCTGTTATGACACCCGCGGTCATGGTAAAAGTGCGGTCATTGAAAATAGCACGCTGAGCGACTTAGCTAATGATGTCATTGATATTCTTGAGCACTTCAAAGTTGAAAAAGCGCATTTTTGTGGTATTTCGATGGGCGGAATCACTGGCCTGCAATTGGGTTTAATCGCGCCACAGCGTTTCCTGAGTATTACCATTGCCAATTCAGCCGCGAAGATTGGACAAGCTGAAGCATGGTTATCACGTGCAGATGCGGTCGAAGAACAGGGATTGGTCGATATTGTCAGCACAACACACACCCGGTGGTTCAGCAACAAATTTGATTATATCCACGATCGCCTTGCACAGCAGACCATTCAAAGTTTGTCGGTGACACCGCCGAAAGGCTATGCAGCATCTTGCCGCGCGCTTGCAAACGCAGACTTACGTGACCAAATTGCTAACATTGAAGTGCCATGTTTAGCACTATGTGGTGGCTTAGATCCGGTCACGACCGTGGCAGATGGCGAATTTATGCAAGCGCATATACCGAACTGTGAGATTGCGGTGCTAGATGCTTCACATTTATCAAATATTGAGGTTCCACAAGAATTTAACCAAGTCTTTGCAGAATTTATTGCAAAGCACTGATTTCAATTAAAGATCATCATGGAATGAAGGTGTTCCTCAGACATCTTCAATCCGCCTTATAAACTTGAAAGAGTGTATTTATCATGAATGATGAAGAACGTTACAAACAGGGAATAGAAGTACGCACTGAAGTGTTAGGTGAAGCACACGTCGGACGCTCTTTGGAAAATTTAAATGACTTTAATGAAGACTTCCAAAACTTCATCAGTCGTTTTGCCTGGGGAGAAGTATGGTCACGTCCAGGTTTACCACGTCATACCCGTAGTCTGGTAACTATCGGTATTTTGCTCGCATTGGGTCGTGAAGCTGAGTTACGTATGCATATTCGTGCATGTTTTAACAATGGTGTTACCAAAGATGAGCTTAAAGAACTGTTTTTACATGCTTCCTTATATGCAGGTTTACCTGCTGCAAACGCTGCAATGCACATGGCAGAGGAAGTTTTTGTAGAACTTGGTATTACACCGACCAAACTTAAATAACGGACGATTTTTTAGAATTGAACAAGGAGAGATTCATGATTCAGAATCAACTAGGCGCTTATGCGCAACGTAATACGGACGATCATCCACCGGCCTACGCACCGGGTTATAAAACCAGTGTGCTGCGTTCGCCGAAAAATGCACTCATTTCAATTGCGCAAACCCTGACTGAAGTAACGGCACCACATTTCACCTCAGCACTTTTAGGGCCTAAAGACAATGACTTGATTTTGAACTATGCCAAAGATGGTTTACCTGTTGGTGAACGTGTCATTATTCATGGTTACTTGCGTGACCAATTTGGTCGCCCGGTTAAAAATGCCCTGATTGAAGTCTGGCAGGCAAATGCCTCTGGTCGTTATCGCCATCCAAATGATCAATATATTGGTGCAATGGACCCTAACTTTGGTGGTTGTGGTCGTATGCTGACGGATGAAAATGGTTTTTTTATTTTCCGTACCATTAAACCGGGTCCATATCCTTGGCGTAACCGTATCAATGAATGGCGTCCTGCACATATTCATTTCTCGGTCATGGCAGATGGCTGGGCACAACGTCTCATTTCGCAATTTTATTTTGAAGGCGATACTTTAATTGACAGCTGCCCGATTCTAAAAACGGTTCCTTCAGAGCAGCAACGTCGTGCTTTGATTGCCTTGGAGGACAAGAGTAATTTCATTGAGGCTGACAGCCGTTGTTATCGCTTTGACATTACTTTACGTGGTCGCCGCGGAACTTATTTTGAAAATGAATTAACGTGATAAGGAGCATCATGATGAACGGTTGGAATTTTCAGGAATTACATGAAACACCATCTCAAACAGGTGGTCCATACGTCCATATTGGCCTGATGCCCAATCAGGCAGGCATTGAAGTATTTGAGCATAGTTTTAATAATCAATTGGTTAAATCTGAAACTCAAGGTGAACGTATTCGCCTTGAAGGTCAGGTATTTGATGGCCTCGGTCTACCTTTACGTGATGTATTGGTTGAAATCTGGCAGGCAGATGCAAATGGCGTCTATCCAAGTAAGGCAGATATTCAAGGTAAACAGGCTGATCCACATTTCTTTGGCTGGGGCCGTGCAGCTGCAAACTTTGAAACGGGGTTATGGAGCTTTGATACGATTAAGCCAGGCGCTGTACCCGGGCGTAAAGGTACCCGTCAGGCACCGCATATTGCTTTAGTCATTTTTGCACGTGGTATTAACTTAGGTTTACATACCCGTATTTACTTTGATGATGAGGCAGAAGCCAATGCTAAAGATCCATTGCTGAATGGAATTGAATGGGCGCCACGTCGTCAGACTTTAATTGCTAAACGTGAAGAACGAGATAGTGAAGTGGTTTATCGTTTTGATGTACGTATCCAGGGTGATAATGAAACGGTATTCCTAGATATCTAAGCATTCGATAGAAAGTGTTAAAATGACAAAAGGTCAGCATTTGCTGACCTTTTTATTGAGAGATATTTCAAAATAAATATCATATGAAATATTATTTAAAGCGCAATTTTGATACTTATTTTTGAATATATTTTTCCATGAAAAATTCATTAATATCATTAATTTCACTATTTAAAATGTTTAAGATCCGAATTAAATGCTCTTGATCTTCGGCAGAAAGTACCTCTAAAATTTTTTCTTCCCGCTCTTTGGCTACGTGATACATTTTCTCATACATTGCCAGACCAGCAGGTGTGAGCGTATTTTTTTTTGCACGCGAATCTTTTTTATCTACTGTCATTTCAATATAACCACGTTCTTGGAGTTTTGCTAAAGAGCGACTCACAGCACTCTTATCCAGTCCAATAACATGGCAAATTCTGCTTGCAGGAATATTCTCTTCAACCGCTAAGAGAGAAAGGATGCGCCAATCCGTGACTCCCATATCAAATAAAAAAGCATACAATTGTGATGCACCATTCGACATCTTATTTGAAAAAAAGTTAATTAAAGCAGGAATATATCGATCTAATTGAAGTTTAAGTGAAGTGTCCATACAGCGTGTATCAGAAAGTCTTTTAAGCACTTTAACATGGTTTGTTAATATATTGTTGTCATGTCAACCAATTGGTTGACATGACAACTAAATTGACCTATTTTTATTCATATAGACCTTATTCTGTATTTATAAAGCTCGTATTTTTAAATCAGGATAATTGTGATTAAGGAAAGCATCAGAATCATTACAAAAAGGATGTAGTGCTATGAATAGTGGTCGTCAAATTAAGCTTGTAGATCAAGAAGTCTCAACAAGAAGTCCTTTCCCAAAAGATCAGTGGTATATCATCGCACTCTCTAAAGAGCTACAAGATAATTTACTTGGACGTAAAATTTTAAATATTCCAATGGTTATCTTTAGAGATAAAAAGGGCAAAGCTGTTGCACTAGAAGATCGCTGCTGCCATAGGGGGATGCCGTTATCCCAAGGACTTTTGGAGCAGGGTAAAATTCGCTGTAGCTACCATGGATTGCTATATGATGAAAATGGACACTGTGTAGAGGTTCCAGGGCAAAATAGAATCCCTTCAAAAGCGAAAATCAAATCATTCTATCTTGAAGAAAAACAAGGTTTGATTTGGTTGTGGTATGGAAAAGAAGAAAGTGTACCTCTCATAGAAGCACCAGACTACCCATATCATGATGATCCAGATTACTTATATGATGGAGACCGATATCATTATCAGGCACCTTACCAGCTCATTCATGATAATTTAATGGACTTAAGCCATTTAGCCTATGTTCATTTAAAAACTATTGGTGGTAATGCAAAAGCTCATATGAATGCGACCATGAAAACCAAAGTGATAGGTAATCAAGTCATAGTCACACGGCATATGCTCGAATCGGACCCACCGCCAACCTACAGTATGGCTTATCCGTTTAAAAATAAAATAGACCGTTGGCAAGAAATTGATTTTAGAGTTTCTCATATCCGTATTTGGACAGGAGCCATAGAAGCAGGTGATGACTCCCTGGAGAATCCAGATCGCAAAGGATTTCATATGAGAGGTTTTCATGCAATTACGCCTGAAACAGAGAATTCTTGTCATTATTTTTGGACTATGTCTACTAACCCTAAACATGACCGCGAACATATTGCAAAGCTAGTCATTGATCAGACAAAACAGACTTTTGATGAAGATAAAGAAGTGATAGAAAACCAGTACAAGAACCTAGAAGAGTTTAATCAACCAGAGATGATCGGTATACATATTGATGTGGGTTTGACCCATGCCCGACGAATCATTCAGTCTTTAATTTAAACGTTAAAATAATAAGCTTTATCTATATCTATTTATGCTAATTGCAACAGTAGGTTATTTAGTTTCTAGCTTGCTGTTGCAAATAAGCAACTAACCATTTGAACTAGATAAAATAGCTATGGTGATCAGCTAAATTTAAGGGGTTAATTTAAGAAAGAATAATAAAAGAGGCACTGGTTTTCGCAACCAGTTTATTATGTTGCCATGCTTCACTTTCGATACTTAGAATTGTTTTTCCTTCTTTAATAAACCACGCTTTTGCCTGTACTTCACCGACTTCACATGGTCGAAAAAAATCCATCGATAAATTAATCGTCACGGCAGGTT
>NZ_DEZM01000133.1:0-8169 GCF_002364825.1 Acinetobacter sp. UBA3132
GATTGAAGAAATTCTGGTGAAAAATGGTGAAGTGATTCAGTTCGGTCAGCCACTTTTCCGTTACCGCGCTTAATCACCTCGGGGATTCATAATAATGTTGCAAAAAGTTTTAATTGCAAACCGTGGTGAGATTGCCCTGCGCATCACCCGAGCTTGCAAAACTTTAGGAATTAAAACTGTCGGTGTCTATTCAGATGCTGACAAGGACTTGATGCATCTGCGTTTCTGCGATGAAGCAGTATGTATCGGCCCTGGCGCAAGCAGTGACAGTTACCTAAATATTCCAGCAATTATCAC
Organism: Acinetobacter sp. UBA3132; assembly: GCF_002364825.1. NCBI lineage: Bacteria > Pseudomonadati > Pseudomonadota > Gammaproteobacteria > Moraxellales > Moraxellaceae > Acinetobacter > Acinetobacter sp. UBA3132. The sequence continues at coordinate 298 of NZ_DEZM01000133.1, forward strand.
AGCAGCTGAGATTACCGGTGCGGATGCGATCCACCCAGGTTATGGCTTTCTGTCTGAAAATGCTGAATTTGCTGAAATTGTTGAAAGTTCTGGCTTTATCTTTATTGGCCCACGTCCTGAACACATTCGCCTGATGGGTAATAAGGTTTCTGCCATTATTGCCATGAAGAAAGCCGGCGTACCAACAGTACCAGGCTGTGACCATGCAGTAACCATCCACAATGCTCTTGCTGAAGCCAAAGAAATCGGCTTCCCGCTGATCGTAAAAGCTGCTGCGGGTGGTGGCGGACGTGGTATGCGTATCGTTGAACGCGTGGATACCCTGCTCGAGTCTGTACAAGCGGCACAACGTGATGCAGAAATGTGGTTCGGCGATGATACGGTTTATATGGAACGCTTCCTGCAAAAGCCGCGTCATGTTGAAGTACAGATCTTGGGCGATGGTAATGGCCATGCGATCCACTTGTATGACCGTGACTGTTCTTTACAGCGCCGTCACCAGAAAGTACTGGAAGAAGCTCCTGCACCAAATCTGCCTGAACAGGCACGTGCTGACATTCTGGAAGCTTGCGTGAATGCATGTAAGTTAATGCAATACCGCGGTGCGGGTACCTTTGAATTCCTGTTTGAAGACGGCGAATTCTTCTTTATTGAAATGAATACCCGTGTTCAGGTAGAACATCCTGTCACTGAAATGGTGACTGGTGTTGACATCATTGAACAACAGCTTCGTGTCGCAGCCGGTCTGGGTCTGGATATTCAGCAAGAAGATGTCGCTGTTAAAGGTCATGCGATCGAATGCCGTATTAATGCGGAAGATCCATCTACCTTTATGCCGTCTCCGGGCATGATTGAGACATTTTACACCCCAGGTGGCGCAGGTATCCGTCTAGATTCGCATATCTACCCAGGTTATAGCATTCCACCGTATTATGACTCAATGATTGCCAAGCTGATTGCACATGGTAAAGATCGTGAAACAGCTATTGCCCGTATGAAGCAGGCGCTTGATGAAATGATTCTGACTGGCATCAAGACCAATATTCCACTGCATAAAGATCTGATCCTTCAGGATGAGAACTTCTGTGAGCAGGCAATGGATATTCACTATCTCGAAAAACATCTGCTTAAACAACTTGAAGGTGCTGAAGAAAAGGCTTAATCCTCTTTCAGTATCCTTAATAAAAAACCGCTGATCATTCAGCGGTTTTTTATTGTCTGTAATACGACCTTAAGGAAGAATACGTCTTAAAGTTGCAAAACACTGCTCTGCCTTTTCAGTGGCACAGAAATTAATCGTATGTGGGTTCTGCCATTTCACAAAATACTGTGAGACTTCACCAGACTGATCTTCCTGATTGCCAGAACAGTCTTTCTGGTTATTGTCATATTTCACCTGAAGAATTAAGGCCGGAACCTGAGCGGTGGTATCTTGCGGCAACTGATAGTCATAGATGCCTGATGACCATTCATCACCACTTTTAATAATCACATTGTTATCACTTTTAAAATTATAATATTCAACACACTTGCGGTTAGTCGGGATTTCCATTCCCCATAAGCCCATGATTTCAGGACGTGTTACGATACGGAAGGTATTGGCAACAGCTGAAGCTTGTGCTGCTGTTTGGGTATTTTTATTTATATCTGCAGCCATGGCCCAGGTGGTTAAGGTAAGCAGCATAAGGCTTAGACATGTTTTTTTCATATTAAAAATAGTATTCCTTGGATTGTCCCTAACTTAGCATATTTTTGACAGTGGGGAGTATGGTGAAAAATCATTTCATCTACTTAAATAAAAATATCAGTTAGATACATAATAGCCATTTCTTTTCCACATTATTTTGTTTATATTTTGTACTTATGCGATTTTAAGTATTAATTAAATTACAAACAATCAAAAACAAAAAGAAAGATCTCAAAGCTTATTTAACTAAAAAAACAGCATGTGATTTTTCATTGTAAATATACTAAGGTAGCTTTATTTTGCGATTTGCTGATTTTAAAGAAAAACAACTGGATCCGGATAGCTCTGCATATCTCATTATTGCGCTGTTAATTCTTATCTGTAGCTTTATTGGCATTGCAACACGACCAACTGGCTATTTAGCATTTTTATGGCCAGCCAATGCAGCCCTACTCGCCTTCTTTTTACGCTTTCCACAGCTCAACAATAAAGGTGGCTGGCTAGGTGCGTTCAGTGCTTATATGTTTGCAGACCTGCTCACAGGTGACTTTTTTCTACAAAGCTTTTTTCTGACACTTTCAAATCTGTTAAGTACTATCGTTTCGCTATTCTGTATTCGCTATTTCAAGATTAATTATAAGTATTACAACAGCGGGTTTACCTTTATTCATCTGTTCGGTATTTGTGCCTTCGCAGGATGTCTGGCCAGCGCAGCATTTGCAGTGATTACTCTGGTGAATATCCCCGGTTCCTTTATCACTCCGGAAAACATGAAAATTGACTTTTTTCTGTGGTGGACTGGGGAAATGGTTAACTATATTATCATCCTGCCCTTGGTACTGGCATTCCCTACTGCCAAGCAAATTCGTTATTTTGCGAAAAATCGCAGGAAAAAATCTTATTCTTTCAGTTATTTTTTTCCGATGATCACTGTCGCAGTGTGTGTGGTCTTAACTCATATTTTTGCCGGACCTGGCGCACTAATCTATCCTCTGGCCGCTTTAATCTGGGCAGCACTCACTTATCGTATTTTTACAATCTCGATTATTAATACACTGGTTCTCATCACCACTTACAGCAGCCTGACACAGATCTATCTGGCCGATCAAGCCCTGGCAGATTCTACGACTTTTGTGTCCTTACGCATCGGCCTGTTTATGCTGGCACTGGCACCATTGATTCTGTGCATTATCAGCCAAAACCGGAATGAGCTGTATAAACATGTGCTTTATCTCGCCAATTATGACAGTTTAACCCGTACCATGAACCGCCATTACTTCTTTAAAGAAGGTGAAAGTTTACTGAAACAGTCTAGAAAATTGTCGTTCTCTCTTATTATGCTGGATATTGATTACTTTAAACGCTTAAATGATCAATACGGCCATCATGTTGGTGATGCAGTTTTACAGCAGTTCTCTGAGCTGGTGCGCACCAATCTGCGTAGCTGCGATCTGTTTGCCCGGATTGGTGGTGAAGAGTTTGTCGTCTTAATGTGGGATATAGAGCACGATGAAGCGCATTGGGTGGCTGAACGTATCCGTGAGCTGGTACAGCAAACACCAATTTATCTGGAACACGGCAAATCGGTGCATATCACGGTAAGTTTGGGTATTACCCATCAGGAAGCACCACAGCAGACCGAATTGCAGGATCTGATCAATATTGCAGATCAGGCGCTTTATCAGGCCAAGCATATGGGTCGTAATCAGGTCGTACTTGCATCTTAAAATTTTTAACTTTTATTTATTCAAACAGGGAATGTCATGAATTATCAGGAATATCTTAGCTATGATGGTCTGGGACTGGCCGAGCTGGTCGCAAAAAAAGAAATCCATGCTTCCGAGTTGCTGAATATTGCTTTAGAACGCAGTAATCAGGTCAATCCTGAATTAAATGCCATCGTTATCCCGATGCATGATTATGCCTTAAAACGTACTGAGGCAAATTTATCAGGTCCTTTTGCAGGTGTGCCTTTCTTGGTTAAAGATCTGTTTCAGGAGTATGCCGGTTATCCGACTTCTTATGGCTGTACTGGCTTTAAACGTATTGGCTATATTCCGGATACCAATGCGGAAATTGTGAATCGCTGGGAAAAGTCCGGCATTGTAACTTTTGGCCGCACCAATACACCTGAATTTGGAATCAAAGGCATTACCGAGCCAGATGCCTGGGGTAGCTGTAAAAACCCTTGGAACTTAGCCCATAATAGTGGCGGCTCATCAGGTGGTTCTGCTTCTGCTGTTGCCGGGGGGATCGTGCCGATTGCGGGTGCGGGTGATGGCGGTGGTTCGATTCGAATTCCTGCTTCTTATTGCGGCCTGTTTGGTTTGAAACCAAGTCGGGGACGTACACCTTGGGGACCACAAATGAGTGAAGCCATGCATGGTGCAGCGATTCAGCACGTTCTGACCAAAACCGTTCGTGACAGCGCTGCGATGCTGGATGCTACACATGGTGAAGATCATCATTCCATGTTCAAGATCGAACGGCCACATGCGCATTATCTGGAGATTATTCAGCACCCCCCGAAAAAACTGAAAATTGCATTCAATACCAAATCTCCTATTGGCACCAAAATCTCCAAAGATGCAGTTCAGGCCATCGAACAGACAGTGAAACTTTTGGAATCATTAGGTCATGAGGTAATTGAAGATCATCCAGCGATTGACGGGATGCAATTGGCTAAGGATTTTATTACCACCTGGTTTAGTCAGTTCTCTTATATGCTTGAGGAAATCCGTAGGCAATATCCGTCTAAATCAACTGATTTTGAGCTGGATTCTCTGGTATTATCTGCTTTTGGCGCCAAAACTACAGCGATTGAATACATCCAGAACCTGAACAACTGGGGTATCTATGTTTCCCAGATGAATCACTTCTTTGACCGCTATGATTTATACCTGACACCAGCAACGGCGTCGGTGGCACCACGCAATGGTGAAGTAAAAACACCCGCTTGGCAAAAACCGATTATGAAAGCATTACTGGGTATGGGAAAGGCACATCTATTGGCTCAGGGTAAACTGATTGATCAGATCGTCAAGGAGAACCTGAAATGGGTGCCATTCACCCAGTTATCCAATATCACTGGCCTACCCGCTATGTCAGTACCACTATACTGGAACGAACAGAATCTACCTTTAGGATCTCAGTTTATCGCGCCGTTTGCTCGTGAAGATCTGTTATTACAACTGGCTGCTCAACTAGAAGAAGCACAACCATGGTTTGATCGTTATAAAGATATTCAGATCTAATAACTCAAGAATCATTACTTCAGGTGGACTTTGTGGGTTCCACCTGATTGGGCAAACCAGATAAAAATAGTAAACCCATTAGCGTAGTCGCGGCGGCATATATAAAGATAGTCGCACCGCCAAATTGGTCCCAGTACTGACCAGCAAGAATACTGCCACTAGCGACACCAATCCCCCACATGGTGCTATAAAGTGCTTGACCTCGTCCCTGCTGTCCTGCCGAGAAATTCTGGAAAATCACCCGCATCGCAATCATATGAAATAGGCCAAAACTAAAAGCATGAATACTTTGTGCCATAAACTGCACTATAAATAGCGAAGGCAGCAGACCTACAATCAGCCAACGCAATCCTGTTAGCAACAAACAGATTATTACCAGTGTTCGCCACGACCAGTGATTAAAAAATAAAGTCGCATAAGCAAATATGATAATTTCTGCAATCACACCAACCGACCACAGCAGTCCAATCTGACTGGTACTATATCCATGCTGACTGAGAAAATTGCTATAGAAGCTATAAAATGGCGCATGGGAAAACAGCATAATCAGCTCAATGATGAAAAAGCTGTAAACCACTGGTCGTTTCAAGATTGGCCATAACGGTTCAAGCTGTTTTTGTGCGGATGGCGCCGTCGAAGGCTCCTTAATGCTAAAGGACCAGATAAAAGCAAGAAACGAAATACACAGCAATAATACTGGCAACATACTGATCGGGATAATTTCAAATATTGTTCCAACAGCAAAAACACCAACAATAAAACCCACCGATCCCCATTTACGCACTTTGCCATATAGCTCGGCACGCTTTTCTGCGAGCCAAAAAAGCGTCACACCTTCAAATTGTGCCAGAATTGCATTTTGGAAAAAGCTAAAAATCAGCATCAGTAATGCCACAGACTGAAAGCTGTTTGGAACGATAAAAATCATGAACCAGATACAGGCTTCCATCCAAGTAGCAATGCGCACCAGCAGCATGCGTTTGCCAGATTTGTCAGCAATCCAGCCCCAAATGAGGGGTGCAAAAAAGCGAGTGACAATGGCAATTGAAGATAGAATCCCGATCTCTGAATAGCTGAAACCTTGATCTTCAAGATACAAACTCCAGAATGGCATGAATGCGCCTACAATGGCGTAATAACAGAAATAGAATCCGCCAAGTCGCGACTGGATGGGAAGATTGAGCATTGAAATAGGCTTACCTAATGATTTATAAACTTAAAAGATTTAAGAATGAATCACATTGTATTCGTTTGTCTTCATCTCGACTCAACAATCTATAAAGTTTATTTTTTGTGAATTTTTAGATTTTATGAAATTACTTTTACAAAATTTTATCCAATTTTTAGTTAATTAAATCATTGTCATACCTCAAATAATGCCAGAAGCTTCTAATTATCAATAAGAATATCCACCTTATTTCATTAACATTTGATACTTGGTATATTTTTATGAGCTTTTGGTTCATTACAGCTTTAGATTAACAAGTACCCAAAAGATAACACTTCATAAAAAACCTCCCAAAGGAGGTTTAATTACTAAGTATGGGCCAATACGTAGATGACTGTACTAATAATTACGATAGCCAATAAAGTTATCAATATTTCAAGCTTAGTCATTAAAGGACACTCTGTCTTCTTATTTCTTATATTGTAGCCTATCTTAACACTCAATCCTAAATATAAAGGGTTACTAGAAATTTTAAAATATTTGCACTTTATTAATTCAGATTAAATCTAATGAATCCAGTTAATTATATTTTCTATCATTAAATCGACAGACGATATACTTCAATATGCAATCTTTAAAAATATGCAATCTTTAAAAATTTGACTTTCATTATTCACACTGATCATTTTCATCAAAATCATTGAACCACGCACAAAGATTTATCATTATTAATTTCTATTGAATATTTAATGATATTTTTTAGCTTCTAATAGACCAGCCCTGACTTCACCTTAAGAAACAGGGTAACTTTATATCCAAATACATGTAGCCCTGCTCTACTAAAACTATTTAATTTCTTTCAAGCAATCACGACATAACTTAATTTCTTCGCTATCAGCCGTACATTCAAACTCAATCGTACTATGTAGGCCAAATAAGCAAAGTACGAACTGGAACATATCGATCTCCTTGCTTTAGTGCCCCCCTATTTCAAAATATAAGGGGAATGATCCCTAGAATTTAAAAATCTCATCTAACTATAGAAATTAATATAAAATTAAACAAATCAATCCCTGATTACCATTTTATAATCCTTAGCCAAATATTTTCTCTTTAAACTATTTAAAGATAACTTCTGAATAGATTCATGTAAGTATAGGAAATATATACTAATAGTTCTTACCCGTTAGTTTTATGTTTCTTTAAGTACTTGTTAAACTAGTTGAGGACTTCTCATAAATATATAAATTACCTAGAAAGCTACTAATTGCAAAATCAACAAATACTCAGCCTAGTCGTTTCTTCAGTTAAACAAGGCCAAGGATTAATTTAGCCAATATTTGCATTTGATTGTTATTTTTCCTTTCTAAATAGTCGAAGACCTCACTCATTTGTGAGGTCTTTTATTAATTTATTCAGGGGTATTTGATGCCTTAGATTCTGTCTCCGCTTCGTGATGAGAACAGTTTTTTGCATTTCCCTTTTTGTATTTAGCCTTTTTATAACAATATCCAGCCAATACGCCTGCGCCAATCAATGTTAGTAATTTCATTGCTCACCTCAATAGATTAGAAATAACAACCTCTATAGGTATCATCTATATGGATTGCATTCCAAAGCTATTTGGAAAGTTTTTTTAAATGAAAGGTTAATTTATGTGTATAAAATAAAAAAGCCCACATTCTTGTGAGCTTTCCCCTTAACCATTTTGCGCTGATTTAGAATCGTTGATAAAACATACAACGATCAAACAATAGACAATC
>NZ_DEZM01000231.1:0-5046 GCF_002364825.1 Acinetobacter sp. UBA3132
CAGCTGCCCGCTCAAAGTATTGTGTTATTACATCCATGTTGTCATAACCCGACCGGGGCCGACTTACAGCCGCATGAGTGGGATCAAGTCATTGAAGTTTTAAAAGCCCAATCTTTAATTCCTTTCCTGGATATGGCGTATCAAGGTTTTGGTCAAGGGTTGGAACAGGATGCTTATGCCATCCGTGCACTCGATCAGGCCGGTATGAATTTTATCGTCAGCCATTCATTTTCCAAAATCTTCTCTTTATACGGAGAACGTATTGGTAGCTTAAGTTTCGTCTGTGATGATTCCACCAGTGCGCAAAATGTTTTAGGGCAGTTAAAAGCTACAGTTCGCCGGATTTATTCAAGTCCAGCGGCCAATGGCGCTCTATTGGTCAGTCAGGTGTTAAATGATCCTGAACTGTTTAAGCAATGGCAAACTGAAGTTGAAGAAATGCGCCAGCGTATTTTACGCATGCGTGGCTTACTCAAAGCAAAATTATCCGAGGCGCTACCGGAGCTGGATTTTACTTACCTGACCCAGCAGCAAGGCATGTTTAGTTATACCGGCCTCACTGCTGATCAGGTGGATCTGTTAAAACAGCATCACGGGATTTATCTGGTTCGTAGTGGCCGGATGTGTACGGCGGGCCTGAACCTAAGCAATATTGATTATGTTGCCGAGTCGATGGCAGCTGTGATTAAAATGCAAAGTGAAGCTGAACCGTTGATTGCTTAGAAATAATTAAGTTGTTAGAAGCCTTCTAATTCTAATATTGGAAGGCTTTTTTATGGATCTTGCTTTATTCTTTTTTTAAATTAAAAGCGAGTGATCATCTTGGTTTTGTGTTGCAAAAATAAAATCATTTTTAATCCTATTTAGCGATCAAAATCTTGATAAAAAAAGATCCAATCCCTGAATCAGATCTGGATCTGTGAAATAAGTTCAGGTTTAGAAAACTTATCTGCAATAAATGAAAGTTTTAGACAGTAACCTCTGGATTAAACAAGCCATCAATCTGTTTTTGGATTCCAAGCAGATAATCAATAGCTTCTTGCATCTGGTCTGCTGGCAACTGGTCTTCGGTACCAATACAAGTAATTACATGATCGAGCTGGCGACTAAAGCTAAACACTGGAATTGCCACGGCATGGATGCCTGCCATCATATCGCCAGTGACTGAGGCATAGCCCTGCTGTAGAATTTTCTCTTTAAGTTGCGAGAATTCTTTCCAGTTCGCAGGATATTGATCTGCTTTAGCGCTACTCGCCCACTCTTTTTCCAGCAAAGGCTTGATGATGTGTTCTGGCTGAAGGCAGGCATGTAAACGACCAGTTGCCGACTTTAGTAAAGGCATACGTGAGCCGACCCGGGTAATGATATTAAATACGTGGTTAGATTCAAGTGACTGAACCACGACGGCACCATCGGCAAACCATTTACTGACATGAATACTGCAATTTAAATGCTGCTGAATCTGCATAATATATTTTTGGGTTAATTCCAGCATATCGGTACGTTTTAAGGCATTGACGCCAAATGCATGAGCTCGCTCACCCAAGCTATAACGTCCATCACTGAGCTGCTGGGCATAACCTTTACGTATCAGACTCACCACATAACGATGTACTTTTGCAGGATGCATGGACAGGACTTCTGACAGCTCTTTTAACATCATCGGTGCATTATGTTCAGTCAATGCATCGAGTACAGTTAATCCTACTTCTAGAGACTGTACTCCTCCCTGTAATTTTTCTTCCTCAACGCTCATCGTTTCATCCTGCATATACGCATTAATTTTCATGACTCTATAAAACCATTGTACTACTGAAATCAAAAATCTTGCTCAGCCAAATCTGATCCCAGATTCAGATCATATCCACATTTTAACAAATTTACATTATTCATAATCAAATTATTTATTGCGTAATTTAAAAATATAAGTATGATTCTGTATAGCACTTAAATTTTCCACGGAAAGGATTCATATTTATGACGACGCGTCTAAAGTCATTTGTCGACATCGCTCCTGATTCAGATTTCCCTTTAGAAAACTTGCCTTACGGTATTTTCAGTGATAAGCAAAACACCCAACCACGTGCTGGGGTGGCACTTGGAGAATGGGTGGTTGATCTAGCAGCATTGGAAGCAAAGGGTTATTTAAAGCTAAAAGAAGGTCAGCAATTTTTTAATCAGCCAACCTTGAATGCTTTTATTGAGTCGGGTAAAGCCAACTGGTCTAAAGTACGTACGGAATTACAAAAGTTACTCTCAGCCGATCATGCTGAATTGCGTGACAACAAAGAGCTACGTGATCAGGTTTTCTTTAAACAGTCAGACGTCACAATGCATCTACCGGTGCATATCCCGGGCTATACCGATTTCTATTCCTCAAAAGAACATGCCACCAATGTCGGCTGTATGTTCCGCGATCCAAAAAATGCCCTGTTAGCCAACTGGTCAGAGCTGCCAGTCGGTTATAACGGCCGTGCCAGCTCCGTAATTGTTAGCGGTACAGAAATCGTGCGTCCATCCGGACAGATCAAATTACCGGATTCTGAACGTCCAGTCTTTTCTGCATGCCGCAAACTCGACTTCGAACTGGAAACCGGTTTTATTATTGGCAAGCCAAATCATCTAGGTAAGCCAATTGCAATTGAAAATGCCTGGGACCATATTTTTGGTATGGTGCTATTTAATGACTGGTCGGCGCGCGATTTGCAGCAATGGGAATATGTGCCCCTAGGTCCATTCAATGCCAAAACTTTCGCTTCTTCGATCTCGCCATGGGTCGTCACTTTGGAAGCACTTGAACCGTTTAAAACCAGTTCACCAGTTCAAGATCCCAAACCTCTGACTTATCTGCGTGAAGACAACAGTAGCAATAGCTATGACATCAATCTGTCTGTCGAGATCCAGCCTGAACATTCAGATCAAGCAGATGTGATCTGTAAGACCAATTTTAAATATATGTACTGGTCAATGGCACAGCAGCTAGCTCATCACACCATAGCAGGCTGTAATGTACAGGTTGGTGATCTGATGGGTTCAGGCACGATTTCCGGCTCTACGCCAGACTCTTATGGTTCATTACTGGAAATTACCTGGAATGCCACCAAGCCACTTACCTTGTCGAATGGTGAACAGCGCACTTTCATTCAGGACGGCGACACCGTAATCATGAAAGGTCATTGTGAAAAAGATGGCCTTCGTATCGGTTTCGGTGCTGTGAGCGGCAAAATCTTGCCAGCAATTGATTTCGGTTTTACTGAATAGTCCGAGGTGAAATCATAACCATGCAACTGTATACCTATTTTCGGAGTTCAGCCGCTTACCGGGTTCGTATTGCACTCAACCTGAAAGGACTCGAAGCAGAACATATCCCGATTCATCTGGTGAACAATGGCGGCGAACAGCATAGTGAAACGTTTCGCCGGGTTAATCCAAATGAGCTGGTCCCTGCCTTAATTGAAGATGATTTCACGCTGACCCAGTCGCTCAGCATGATTGAATATCTGGAAGAAAAATTTCCAGAAACTCCCCTGTTGCCCAAGAATTTGCAACAGCGTGCGCTGATTCGGGCCTTCAGTCTGAATATTACTTGTGACATTCATCCATTAAATAACCTGCGTGTACTTCAATATCTCAGTAAAACCCTGAATGCCAGCGATGAACAGAAAACCGAATGGTACAGACACTGGGTCATTACGGGCTTAAAAGCACTTGAAGCTCAATTAACTTATTCAAATGGACAATTCTGTTTTGGAGATCAGCCGAGCCTTGCAGATTGCTGTCTGATTCCACAAGTATATAACGCCAAACGTTTCAATATCGATCTTTCAGATTTCCCAAAAATTGAATCGATTTATACCCATTGCAATTCACTGGACGCTTTTCAAAAGGCTGCACCCGAAGCACAACTGGATGCAGCATAAGAACATATAAGGATATAACCATGACTATTCAAATCGAAAAAATTCACCATGTCGCCTACCGCTGTAAAGATGCCAAAGAAACCGTAGAGTGGTACAAAAAAAATCTGAATATGGACTTTATTCTGGCTTTTGCCGAGGATCATGTGCCATCTACCAAGGCTTTCGACCCGTATATGCATCTGTTTCTGGACGCAGGTAATGGCAATGTCTTGGCCTTCTTTGAACTGCCAACTCAACCGGAAATGGGCCGTGATGAAAATACCCCGAAATGGGTACAGCACATTGCCTTAAAAGTGAAGGATCGTCAGGCATTAGTTCAGGCCAAAGAACATCTGGAAGCCAATGGCGTGGATGTACTGGGCATTACCAATCATGGCATTTTCCATTCGATTTACTTCTTCGATCCAAATGGTCATCGTCTGGAACTGGCTTATGATGATGAAAAAGCACACCAGAAAATTGCCATGATTACCGAAGCAATGAAGTATGACATGCTGGAACAATGGAGCAAAACCAAACGCGCGCCTCCACATACACACTTCTTGCATGCGGATGAATTAGACCAGAGCGCTCGCGAAGCCAAGATGGATGCTTAAATTTTTAAAGGAAGGGATTTCTGATGAATAAAGTCGTTGTGAATGCTCAGGAAGCTTTAGCGGATATCGTGGCAGATCATCAAACACTGGCTGTCGGTGGATTTGGTTTATGCGGCATTCCTGAAGCACTCATAGAAGCCTTAAAAAATACCGGTGTCACCGGCCTGACCTGTATTTCTAATAATGCAGGGGTGGATGACTTTGGTTTGGGTAAATTGTTGCGGACCAAGCAGATCAAAAAAATGATTTCTTCTTATGTCGGTGAAAATAAGGAATTTGAACGTCAATATTTAAATGGTGAGCTGGAGGTAGAGCTGACGCCCCAAGGCACACTGGCAGAAAAACTGCGTGCGGGTGGTGCTGGAATTCCCGCTTTCTACACCCAAACCGGTGTCGGCACATTGGTTGCTGAAGGCAAAGAAGTCCGTGAATTTGAGGGTAAAGAATTTATCCTGGAAAAGTCATTAACCGCAGATGTGGCACTGGTCAAAGCCTATAAAGCAGATAAGGCCGGCAACCTGGTCTTCCGT
>NZ_DEZM01000231.1:5227-5829 GCF_002364825.1 Acinetobacter sp. UBA3132
GCCGGCAACCTGGTCTTCCGTAAAACCGCACGTAATTTCAACCCCGAATGTGCCATGGCCGGGAAGATCACTGTGGCTGAAGTTGAACAGATCGTAGAGATTGGTGAACTTGATCCCGATGATATCCATCTGCCTGGAATCTATGTGAATCGAATTGTCGTTAATGCTTCACCAGAAAAACGCATTGAACAGATGACCTTAAAGGCGGGAGCATAATCATGGCTTGGACTCGAAATCAAATGGCTCAACGTGCAGCACAGGAACTTGAAGATGGGTTCTATGTCAATCTTGGTATCGGTTTACCAACATTGGTGGCCAACCATATTCCGGACGATATCAACGTCTGGCTCCAGTCTGAAAATGGCCTGTTAGGCATTGATGAATTTCCAACTGTAGAAACCGTTGATGCAGATCTAATTAATGCAGGTAAACAGACGGTGACTGCCCGTAAAGGTGCTGCCTTCTTTTCCAGTGCGGATTCCTTTGCCATGATTCGCGGTGGACATGTCAATATTGCGATTCTGGGGGCAATGGAAGTTTCCGAAAAGGGTGATCTGGCAAACTGGATGATTCCAGGCAAGAAAGTCAAAGGTATGGGCGGT
>NZ_DEZM01000231.1:5962-6610 GCF_002364825.1 Acinetobacter sp. UBA3132
GTGTGCAGAAAGTCGTAGTCCTAATGGAACACACGGCTAAAGATGGTACCTCGAAAATCGTTCCTCAATGTACTTTGCCACTAACAGGTAAAGGTGTGGTCAACCGGATTATCAGTGATCTCGGCGTTATGGATATTACTTCAAGAGGAATAGTCTTAATAGAACTGGCCCAAGATGTCACGCTTGAGCAGATTAAAGCTGCAACTGGAGTTGAGCTGATTACGGATAGACTTGAGGCTGCCTGATCTGCTTCTACTGAATAATCAAAGCAGCGAAAGCTGCTTTGATTATTCTTATGAAATATTGCTTTAGCATCGTAATTACATTGAAGGTAAAGAATATTTTTCTATAATATTCATGTTTTTGCCGTACAATTTTTAAAAGCCCAATAAAATTTTATGAATGTAATTCACCTTATTGGATCAAATAAAATTATCTTTATTTCTATTCAAATAAGTTTGCAGAAAAACTATTTTTTTCGGTTTATTGTTTTTTTATTAAGCTCAATAAAACTTATAAAATTTAAGATTCATAACTACTTTCACACTAATTTATATTTAAAGTGACCACTAAAGATAATGATGATAACAAAATTTTAATTAGTAGAAAAAATACTTAATAAAAAAAGCCACTTATATAAGTGGCTTT
>NZ_DEZM01000195.1:0-7507 GCF_002364825.1 Acinetobacter sp. UBA3132
TTCTAATGTTTGCCGGCTTTTCTGTTTTCCATATCGCTTCTGTTCAGGCTGCAAATTATTCAGGGAAAATGCCCTATCAATGTCTGGCTTCCACACAAACCAATACAATTCTCATGATCAGTGTCGCCAACTCTGAACCTGACCAGATTCAGGATGTGATGTATTTTCCACATTTAAAGCAGATTAACCTGTCCTACGATTCTGCTATGGGTGTGGGGAACCCACCCTCTCTCATACATTATAATTACTTTGAAATGCTCAGAGAAAAACAAACAGGTGAATATACGTTTGCTGTAAATAAAGACAATAAAATTCTTTTTGCCGTGTATACCAGCCCACAACTGAATATGCCAATCTCGTTTGGAATACAGCTAAATCTGGCAAGAAAGGAAGCACTGAATCGCAAGCTAGCCAATCAGTTGCGTACATGTATTTAAGCTTATGTACATTTTCATGCACAAGGCTGTATTGAAAAGCACACTAATATGGAATTAAGTATCTCTAAGCCAGAAACCATTCATTTTAATAATGATTTTAAATATTTTTAATATTAAATAAATCAATATCCTACATTCAATTTATTCTGTATTTCAAAAGTTCAATACATAAAAACAGTTTTGTGCATACTTCTTGCTTTTATTTAAACGTGCAGATTACACAACTATATCTACAATAAAAAATGAGGTGAACTATGTATCTTAAAGAACATATCGTACGTGTTGAAAACATCAAGACCCTGCAAGCACTCGATCAAGCCAATATTGACCATAAAGTAATTGCACTGTTTATGAGCTGTGAGGGCATCAAGATGCAAGCCTATGAAGTGGGTGCTATTCTGAACAGCTATAATGCACTTGGTTCCAAAAAGGTTCAGCCTAAAAAAGTCCAGGCTTTAATCAATGCCAAACATCTGGGTGAAGAGGACGAAACCCTGCCTTGCCCAGTCTAAAGACCATTTTCAACAATAAATAGAGGGCCACTTAAGTGGTCCTCTTGCATGTCTGATTATCAGCTCATGATGAAAACTTTAGCCTGAACCACACTTGCCCAAGCTGCACTGTGTATAATGATTTTCCTTCTTCATTTTACGATTGCTAGTTGATATGACGCTTAATGTTTTGCAGAAACAGCTTGATGAAAGTACCGCATGTCCCTTGTGTCAGGCAGCCATGTACTGGGTCGAGGCAGAACAATTTGATCAGGAACTGAATTATCACGAATGCAGTCACTGTCATCATCAGCTTTATCCTGACCAAAAACATAATTGCTTCTGTGAAAAATGTCTGGCCAATCGTAGACGTCAAATGAAGGAAACACGTCTGCAGGAAAATCGCCAGCATCAAAGTAAGAAAGATGTACATCAATATGAATTAGGTCAGCTCAGCTTTTTAAACAAATTATTTTTGCTGGCGATTCTGGATGATCATGTACATGAGCACAGCCAGCACGCTGAATATATAGACTGGGATCAGATCAAATATCACAACATCAGTCCAAATTATCTGATGCAAAACGCTTTAGTTAAGCGCCTCAGCAAGGAAAATATTCTGAGTCTGAAAGACTTTAATGCCGATCAGCAGCATTATTATATTAATGTGCGTCTGGATGGCTATTCAGAGCCGAGCCTGTTCAGCATTACCCAGCAATTACGCCATTGGTTCTTTGAGAACTTAAGCAAAGGCGTGCCTTTTAAAAGTGCAGATGATGTTAAAGAAACCCTATATTTTCTGCTGTATCAGGAAGTGATTCAATTTGCCCAGTTTTATTGTCGTAGCTGGGGCATTCAGATTGCGGGTAATAAAAGCTTTCAGACCTTCTGCTACCGCATGCTGGATGTATTGGCAGTCGGACAGATTTATTATCTGGTACAAACGGCGCTGGAATACTTATACAAACAGAAAGCCTTGCAAGCCCGCAATGAAAATTTCATCAATACGAATTTACTGAAAAAAACCCTGCAGCAGTACCGTGAACGTGCCATCAACGAAAAATGGGAAACCTCTACCCTGCCGCGCCCACCACAATTGCCTTTAAGCAAAATGAGTGCAATTCTGTTCTTTCATTTTCTTGGCTATGATGAAAATATTTTCTTCCAGCCAATCTGGCGTTCATGGCAGCAGATTGAGCCTCGTTTAAAATTCTATTCCAATAAACGCTGTATGCATTGTGGTTCTGAGGAACTAACCGTAGATTATGATGCCACGGACTATGTCAGTCTCTGCTGCCGCAACTGCAAACATCAAGACCATTATTTTACCCGCTGATGGATTCAGCCAGACGCACTGTGAATATCAATATGAATACCAATCTTTCTCAACTGCACCATGACATTCTAGAAGGTGTTTGTGATGCCTGGACAGCATTACAACAACAGCAACCCTTAGTGCATATCATGACCAATGCGGTTGCCAGTAATTATGTAGCGAATGTTCTACTGGCTGCGAATGCTGCACCTGCCATGATTGACAATCCTTTTGAAGCTGAAAATTTTGCCCGAATTGCAGCAGCCGTCAGTTTGAATCTAGGAACACCAACATCTGAACAAGTTCAGGCTATGCTGATTGCTGCACAGACTGCGAATGCGATTAAAAAACCCTGGGTGCTGGATCCCGTTGGTTATGGTTCAATTCTGCACTGGCGCTCAGAAGTGACTGATCAATTAATGGCATTTCAGCCAACTATCGTACGTGGCAATGCCTCCGAGATCGGTACTCTGGCAGGCAAACAGGTTACAGGCAAAGGTGTAGGTACGACATTAGACAGCTCAGAAGTCTATCAACAAGCTAAATCATTGCTGGCACAATGCCAGTGCATCGCCATTTCCGGAGAATCAGATTACATTATATCGCAGGATTATCCTGTGATTAAGGTGATGGGCGGATCAGAATTACAGCCACGTGTGACTGCAACAGGTTGTGCCTTGGGTGCATTGATTGCAGCTTATAGTGCTGTGGCTAACCCCGTAATTGCGGCAACTGCTGCACATCTGCATTTCGCGATTGCCGGTAAAAAGGCTGCTGAAATTACCTCTACACTGGGCAGCTTTAATGTTGCCTTTATCGATCAGATTCATCTGTTGAATCCTGAAATTATTCAACAATATGCTGATTTTGAGCTGCTTTGATTTATTATCATTAAGGAAAGCTGTGTCTAGTGCACAGATTTCCCGAAAGCCAGATTCATAATTGTTTCAGAAATTGTTTTGAAATCTAAGCGGCAAACACACATCAATCCTTTCCCATCAAAATAGTCTGGCACGTGCTGCATAAAGAACTGGTAATGAACATCACTGCGTTTGCGCAGTCGAATCAACTGATCTGGCGTGACTTTAGGCATTAGTGCCGGTGCAACATAAATACCCTGCCCGCGTTTATCTACCTGAGACTTGTATCTGTGCATCAGCTCAAGTACGGATTGATGAGCAGTCGGCATGGTGTAACCCTTTCTTGGATAGAAATAACGACTACGTGATGCAAACAAGGTATAGACCTTCGGCTGCATCAAGGTAGTGACAAACCAAAGTGGAATGGCCGGATAACGTAAACGATAGCGTAAAGCCACACGAATGGCAGTCTTTAAAGTCAGATTACTACGACGATACTGTTCAAGTACTCCGGCACGTGAAGTCACCACAAAAATAGGTTTGTCCTGCAGCTGCAATTTGAGAATTGGCATAATATTCTGGCCAATCAGCCGCTCTCCGACGAAATACTGTATGACTGGTACAGAAACTGCTTCTGGATCATGCACATATTGATATAGCTGTTCAACAGACGCAAAGGGAAAAATGAGTTGATCAAATTCCAGCATCTGCTGAAAAAAATCATGTTTCTGCTGGGCTGGCAAAGTTGCAAAATCAATGATGGTTTCTCTGATTTTCATGTATGTCATCCATTGAAGCGGCAGGCAGATCAGTTAATTCATGATACTTTTCTACTGATTCCGAGCTAAAAGCGTGTGATTAGTAAATCTTCTGATTTGGCAGATTAGCATAGGATTTTTAAGCTCTTATACACAATATCAGACTTATCAGTTACCAAATAGTTCACTATAAATTTAAGTTATTGAATTTAATAGTTATTATATATAAATTATGAGACCTGTATCAAGCTTTTATTTGATTATGTATTTTTAACCTCAATTTTTTGAAGAAAATAAGCAATTTTTATAGTTTTTAGCTGACTGACTAATTTCCAAGCTTAAAATTATTCTACTGTCTGTATCACAGTATTTAGGCATAAAAAAGCCAGCAAGTAACTACTTGCTGGCTTTTCCTAGATAAACCAGTTTAAGTCAGAACATCAAACTTAACCTTGGTAATGGATATTCACCGACTTAATACGATTATTTTCCATTTCAGTCACTTGGAAAGTAACCTGTTGATGCTCCAGTGTTGTACCAACTTCTACATGACCATTGGTTTTATCCAGAATCAGACCTGCAACACTGATATAACCAGCATCTTCTTCAATCAGATCCAGCATACCTAGCTCTAGTTCCAGCTGATACAGATCCAGCATGCCTGAAGCAATCCAATGCGTATCATCCACACGAACTAAATCCAGCTGTTCGTCTGCATCCGGGAATTCCCCTGCAATCGCTTCAAATACATCTAGTGGTGAAATCAGACCCTGTACATGACCAAACTCATCACTCACCAGAACCAAAGAACCTTTAGAAGTCCGCAAGGTATTAATTGCATCAATAACCTTCATATTTTCAAAGATAAAGATAGGACGATGACGCTTAATCAGTGCTTTTAACGCTTCTGGTTCTTCCAGTACATCCAGCAATTCTTTGGCACGAACAACGCTGATCACCTTATCCAGACTGCCACGACAGACTGGAAACAGACTATGCGGTACCGACAAGATTTTTTCACGAATCTGTTCTGGGCTATCATCAAGATTTACCCAAGAAATATGGCCCCGCGGTGTCATAATAGATGCTACAGAACGTTCCGCTAAAGTGAGCACGCCACCAATCATATAGCGCTCTTCATCTGCAAAGGTTTCTTGTGCTTCAGCATTCATATCTGGACTGCTGGTTTCTACTCGGCCGCCCATCAATTTTAAAATCGAGTCGGCAGTACGATGACGTAATGGAATTTTTGCTTCATGTTTTGCAACATTGCGCTGACCAAACTGGTTAAACGCCTCAATAGCAATAGCAACACCAATACCTGAATAGATATAGCCTTTTGGAATATGGAAGCCAAAACCTTCTGCAATCAAGCTGATACCAATCAAGAGTAAGAAACTTAAACACAAAATCACGACGGTTGGATGACGATTAACAAAGGCAGTTAAAGGCTTGGAGGCAAGCAACATCACCATCATTGCGACAACCATTGCCACCATCATCACATAGATGTTGTCGACCATACCAATTGCGGTAATCACCGAATCGAGCGAGAAGACTGCATCTAGAATCACAATTTGAGCAACAACGGCAGTAAAACCTGCATAGACGACATTCGTTGTGACTTTGACTTCGGGCTTGCCTTCCATCTTCTCATGCAGCTCTCCCACAGCCTTATAGACCAGGAACAAGCCACCACCCAAGAGAATCAGATCTCGACCAGAGAATGTTTTATCAAATATGGTAATTAAAGGTTCGGTTAAGGTAACCAACCAAGAGATTGCAAATAACAATCCTAAACGCATAAACAACGCCAGAGATAAACCAATCACACGGGCTTTATCGCGTTGTTCAGGAGGTAATTTTTCAGCCAGAATGGCAATGAAGACTAGGTTATCAATACCTAAAACGATTTCAAGAATAATAAGTGTAATTAAACCCACCCAGATTCCGGGATCTAATAAAAACTCCATTAGAGAATTACCCCGTTCGAGTAAGCTAGAAATAAAGATGGAAGATCAACGCACGGCGAGGGATCCATAATTTTAACCTTTTTGACTTAAGACTCTCTTATTATGCACAAAGCTTTTAATTTGTAATGGTCTTTTTATATTAATTCCGTAAATACTTGTTTATATAGAAGTCTATACAAACTGGTTAATGATTAATAGCCAGGATTGTTCTTCAGTGCTTCACTTAACCCCTGTCGTCGTATTAGTTTAGCTGATATGCGAAAAAAGCGTTGCTTTCCAAGTCACTCATCAGTTTTCGTAAACAATCACCCTCTCATCATCAATATCAGTACCAGCTTTTCTCAGATATATCCCTAAATAGAGATAACGCTTAGAGATATTTTCATAAATAGTTTTAGTAACGAATTTCTTCATATCGGAATGAAGAATGACTTAATAAAGACGCCACTATCCTCCAATCACTGATCTTCCCCACGCTTTCCTTATTTTATTTTAAAAATTAAAGTGACATTCATCGGGTTAAATACACCTTCAAGTTTAAATCTTACTACTAAATCTTTCTTTCATATAATTTTATTTATAATTGGATCAAAATTCATAACAAATTTCCCGATGTATGGCAGAAGTAAATAGGTAACAGATGAGTTAAAAATAGGTAAACTTAGGTCTTTCTCGACCAGCCGATAATTTGTGTCAATTATTAGCATTATTAAAAACATTGATTCACATTTTGTCGCATTTTTTAAAAATAATGGTTGAAACTTATATAAACATTTTCATAGAATGTAACTGCCTTACAAAAATAAATACAAGGAATCTACCATGACTAAAAAGTATGCGAAGTTTTTACCTTCAACAGAAGAATTTACTTTAGAAAATTTTCCCTACTATTGGGTTACTCAAGTCCACGCACAATATGTTTTAAATGTTGACCACGCGCTCAAGAAATATGGCGTTGACAATTCACGTCGCCGTATTCTGCTTGCCTTAAAAGCGAAACCACATGCGAGCGTGTCTGATCTTTCCGAGATGGTGGTTTCTAAAATGTCGACCACCACGAAAATCGTCTATCGTCTTAAAGACGAAGGCCTGGTTAATACTTATTCTTGTGAAGACGATGCACGTATTACGCGTGTGGTTCTTACAGAAAAAGGACATGAGATGTTCCATAAGATTAATGACCTGACTAACATTGTTCTGGAACAGTCATTTGAAGGCCTAACACCACTTCAAATCGAAAAAACCATGGAAAGTTTACGTCACATCTTCAAAAACCTTGCGCGCTGATCTAAAAACTATAAAAAACTGATCAGGCACTAGCGTGACTTAAGCAGAAAGATGAATTCATAGGCTAGCTTTATCTTTCTGCTTCTTCAGGAATCATTCAAAAAAATTCATTTGGGGACTAATTTTTTTGATCACCTCCTTGGGTACATGTGAACACTCAAACTCTTCTACGGGAAATCCCTCAACAAAAGACTGTATATTCGATGATTTCAGATTTAGCCATTCATCCATACGCTGATGTGGAATCACAATAACAGAACGCTTGATATTTCCCGGTTCATGGAAATCCTTCATCATAGGATGATCAATTGCGTCCATGGTAATCATAGTGCTTGAACGTACGATCTCATCCTGCACACGTGCAATTTCATAAGATCGGAAGAGCG